>NZ_BAAHYK010000058.1:0-28225 GCF_054657595.1 Desulfocicer niacini | reverse complement strand
AGCATCATCACAATGCTGACACATCTTAGGTATATAAGTAACCTTTACCTTGGGCACCTGGCCCCGCACCAGCTCGGTTATGCCAATCCAGAATTGACCGGTATCCGGCTGGGGTTTGGCATAGGGGGTCCAGTCATTGGCCACATGTTCGTCCTTGCAGGCAATCTGGCAGCAGTAACACCCATTACAAATCGATAAATCCAGAAAAAAAGCTTTCATTATTTTTTACCTCCCACAACCCATGCATCAAATCTCAAACCTGCATCGGGATCATATTCTCTTTCAAATGCCTCGGGATGATCCTTTTTCCACTGATCCATCTCTTTTCCCGTCACCCGTTGCACATCTATCAGATAGCCCTGAACCACATTGCCCACACAGTTCTTTGATGTGATGGGGCTAGGTGA
This sequence comes from Desulfocicer niacini, assembly GCF_054657595.1. Taxonomy (NCBI): domain Bacteria; kingdom Pseudomonadati; phylum Thermodesulfobacteriota; class Desulfobacteria; order Desulfobacterales; family Desulfobacteraceae; genus Desulfocicer; species Desulfocicer niacini. Next base: position 27,818 of record NZ_BAAHYK010000058.1, on the reverse strand, counting down.
GATGGTATTAATGGCACCCCCCCTTTCAATTTCACCTGTTTTCAAGGGATCATGACGGGCGCCATGGTCAATGGAAACAACACCGGGACGAATCCGCTCCGTCACATAGGCACCGGCAAGAACGATCCCGCGTTCATTGAAGATTTTAACAATATCGCCGTTTTTAATTCCGCGTTTCTCCGCTTCGGAAGTATGCATCCACACCGGCTCATATTTATAGCCGTCATATCCAAGTACCTTGCAGGTGGGAGCTTCTCTGGTCCAGGTGATATCATCGCACTGGGCATGCACCCGCCATCTACCATGGTTGGACATCAACAGCATGGGGAACATCTTGGCCCTGTGGCTGGACATTCTTTCATCATGGCTTTCACTTTTTTCAATCCATTTGGGAATGGGTGGGCGCTCCACATCATCGGGAAATGCTTTTTCAAGACTCTCTGAGTAAAACTCCAGTTTGCCCGTGGGCGTTCCCAGGGGAGACTTATCGGGATCATCGTAAAATTTTCTGAACCCCGGGGTATCTTCTTCCCAATCCTCTGCGGTATTGTATATCCAGTATTTCTTCTCTGAAAGCTGTTCCCAGGTGACCAGTTTTTCACCGCCCATGTATTCCCACACCTTTTTTTGCATGTCGGCAATGGTTTTATTGTCGGTGAGGGCTTCTTCCATATCAAACTGCTTACCGATCTCCACCACGATCTCAAAATCGCTCTTTGATTCCCCGATGGGCTCAATGGCTTTATCGGCGATCATGATGTTGGGCTGCTGAGTTCCCTGGCGGATATTGGTCAAAATATCATCCACCTCCATGAAGGTGTTGGCGGGCAAAATAATGTCGGCATACAGACAGTCATTTTCCAGCCAGGGATGCTGGGCCACTATACATTCAATCTGTGAACTCTGCATGGCAAGTTCCGTTTCATTGCCATAATTCCAGCAGGTGATGCGACAGGGGGTATCTGTCCAGATCATGTGAATATCCACCCCACCCTTTTCTTTTTCAATGGGATAGGTATATTCGTTGAACTGATCCGCCACCAGGGCGTTCTGGGCTCCGGTACCCCGAAAAGTAATGGGGCCATCCCGATTAATGGCATGCTGTATCAAGGTTTTGGGAATCACCTGTTCCTGCCAGGCCGTTACCGATGAAAAAACCGGAATGGAGAGGCGCTCTTCGATTTCCGGATTCCAGAAAAAGGTGCCGCCCAGACCTTCTGCCCGGGGCATGCCGAAATAGGTCAGCTGATGCTGGTGCACACCAGGACCGCCAAGGCCCTGCATGCCTAAAAGCACGCACTCCAGGCGTGCCGGTTCATGGGCAAAGGCCCCCCGGATCATGCCGCCGCCAAAGTAATGGGCGATGGATGTGGTTTTGTCAGCGAATTCCCTGGCAAGGGCCTTAATGGTCCATTCCGGGACACCACATTTTTTGGAAGCCCAGGCAGGGGTTTTGGGAACCCCATCCTCTTCTCCCATGACATAGGCCTCTATCTTGTCCATACCAACGGCATGGGTGGCCACATATTCTTTGTCATAGGCGTCTTCTTTGATCCACATGTAAATAATGGCCAGCTGCAGCGCCGCATCGGTGTTGGGAAGCACCGGGATCCACTTATCGGCGTGGACGGCGGCACCATAATTGAGGTCCGGACAGATATAAACCTGTTTAATGTTGGCCTCTGTCCAGAAATAGCAAAGTCTGCTGGCAAACTGCCCGGTGAATCCCCAGGGGGTTGTTTCAGGATCACATCCCCAGAAAAGTACCATGTCCGCATGCTCAGTGGTATCTTTGACGATATTGGCCGCCGGATACATGATACCCTGTGCACCCTGACCCCAGACATGTTTGGCTCCCCAGTACCAGCCTTCCCATGAGTCTGGATTACGCACCTGGAGGGTAAAGCCACCAAGGTTGTCCAGCAGAACGCCTGCATGACCATGGGGGGTATTTATGGTCTTGCATTCACCATGACCATCTCCCTGGAGCAGAACAGCATTGTGTCCATAGGTTTTATGAACACGCCTAATTTCGTCGGCCACAATTTTTGAGGCTTCATCCCATGAAATGCGCACATATTTACTTTTACCACGATTCTGGGGATTACGATCCCCATTGGGGTCCCAGTCAACTCGCTTCAGTGGGTATTTAATTCTATTGGGTGAATAAACTCGTTTTTTATATGCCAGAGAAAAGGGCCCGGGAAGAGATTTCCAGGACGGTTTGATGCTCTTGCCGTTCCGTTTCATCTCCCACTGTCGAACATCTTTTTGTTCATATTTCCAGCCATATTGCATGGGACGAACGCGTACAATTTTACCATCCTTCACATCCACCATGCCCTCAGCGCCGCCGCCAAAATATCCGCCGAGCCCAAGGGATCGTAAAACTGTCTTGTCTTTCGTTTTTATGGGTTCCATTGAAAATTGCCTCCTCATTATTGACCGTGTACTGTCTGGTTCAAGCATTCATTACTGAATATCACGAATCATTCATAATTTTAAGTAGTTAGAGATTGATTCCAGTCTAAAAGAATAACTACTAACCCTCTACAACACAACGAATGACAGCAGAAATTCAGAAAAACAGCGGCTTGTTCCAACACTTGACATAACTTATAACGCGTTAAATTTTTATGTAATATTACATGCAATAAAATCCATGTCAACTTCTTTTTATGTAATGGCAAGGTTTTATAAGGATTGACCACTACATCTGCCACTCATTATGATGACTGCTCAATGTCACGCCCAATACTCTTTTATAGCCCTTTTTGCTATCTGTTCCCACTGAACACGGTTTAATCTCCATTATTTTTTACTTGACATCCAATAATATTACGAATAATTATAAAATCTACTTAGATGCGGTTCGTATGAAGTATACTCAACAGGGCATCATACCACAACATATCCCGGCCGAATGTCAAAGACTTGACATCCCCAGATATTGCCCAAAAAAGGAACCAAAGCGTTGATCTAGGCATAAAAATTACATGAAATATTACATTTAGATACTGAATTGTTCAAGACAAGGTTGAATTGTTTTATCCGCAAAGCAACCCATTTGATCCACATCAAAATGGGCTGCTTTGCTTTTCTCTAACCCGGGGAAACGGGCAGCAGACAAAAAAACTGACCCAGAATACCCAAATAGAACAACGGGAGGTTTACACATGCAGGCAAAAAAACTTATTACTTTTCTGTCATTGGCAATTATTCCGCTCCTCATGCTGGGGGGCACCAGCCCGGTTCATGCAAAAACCATAAAGTTGACCTATGCCAGTTTTTTCCCACCGTTTCACGGACAGTCCCAGCTTGCTGAATCCTGGTGCAAAGAAGTGGAAAAACGCACCAAAGGTGATATCTCCATTGACTTTTACCCGGGCAGTACTCTGGCCAAGGCTCCCCAGACATACGACGCCGTTGAACAGGGCATGGCTGACATCGGCATGACGGTACTTGCCTACTCCAGGGGTAGATTTCCCGTATTGGGCGCAGTTGATCTTCCCATGGGATATCCCAACGGCGTAACCGCCACCAAGGTTGCCAATGCTGTACTTGAAAAATTCGATCCAAAAGAGTTTCATGACACCAAAGTAATGTACCTGCATGCCCATGGTCCCGGATATATACATACCATAAAAGAACCGGTTCATACCCTTGAAGATTTAAAAGGCAAAAAAATCAGATCCACCGGCATGAGCACCATTCTGGTCAAAGCCCTTGGGGCATCCCCTGTGGCCCAAAGTATGCGGGATGCCTACCAGAGCCTTCAAAAGGGCGTTGTGGACGGTTGTGCCCATCCCATGGAAGCCAATAAAGGCTGGAAGCTTGGAGAAGTTGTGGATTATTGTATTGCGGAAAATTCCGTAGCTTATACCACAGCCATGATTGTTACAATGAACAAAAACAAATGGGCTGCCATTTCCCCTGAAAATCAAAAAATTATTCTGGATATCAATAAAGAATGGGCCGGAAAACATGGACAGGCCTGGGACGATATTGACGCAGAAGGAAAAGCCTTTTTCCTTGAAAAAGGCCATGAAATCATTACCCTTTCAGCTGAGGAATCTGCAAGATGGAAGGCAGCCGTTCGTCCTGAACTCTTCAACTATGCGAAAAAACTTGACGAAAAAGGCATTAAAGGAACAGAGGTGGTTAAATTCATAATTGAAAGCTTGAAATAAAAATAATTAATACCCTGGAAAATCAACATAATAAGAAAAACCGAATCGTTTACGGCTCGGTTTTTCTTAAGGTTTAAAGGCTCCTTATGAAATCATTCTGGTCGCTCCTGGATAAGCTTCAGGAAAAAATGAAAATGCTTGGTGCCATCTGCCTGATGGGGATGTGTTCGGTGACCTGTGCCGACGTATTTCTGAGGGGGGCATTTAATATGCCCATCTATGGTTCCGAAGAAATTGTAACCATTTTCGCAACGCTCACCATTGCCTTATCGCTTCCATATTCACACATCAAGGACGTGCACATCGGTGTTGAAATACTGGTGAGGTTGCTGTCAAAAAACGTACAGGGCATTATTCGTGTTATCACACAGTTTTTTGCTCTGATACTAATGGCAATTATCACCTGGCGCATGTCTTTTTATGCCAGCACCATGTCGGAATCAGGGGTTCTATCCATGAACCTGGAACTGCCCATGTATTATCTTGTTCATGTCCTCTCCTTCTGCTTTTTAATTTTCTCATTCATGATATTAAAAGATATCATTACATTTTTCAAAGGAGTGAAAGAAAAGATATGAGCCCCACCACAATTGGTATTATCGGCATTCTGATCATGCTGGCCATATTCATGACAAAAATGCCTGTGGCCTATGTGATGACCCTGGTTGGATTTGTTGGTTTTGGGATTCTCATATCATTTCCGGCAGCTCTAGCCCTTTTACCCCGCAATTTCTACGATTCATTTTCTTCCTACGAGCTGACCACCATTCCGCTTTTTGTTCTCATGGGTCAATTGGCATTCAACGGCGGTATCAGCAGAAAACTGTACAACACCGCATACAGCTTTCTGGGAAATATCAAGGGGGGGCTGGCCATGGCAACGGTGTCCACCTGCACGGCTTTTGGTGCAGTATGTGGATCAAGCCCAGCCACTGCAGCCACCATGGCAACAGTGGGTATGCCGGAAATGAAACGATTTGGATATGCAGACTCCCTGTCCGCAGGTTCCGTTGCCTCGGGGGGGGGGCTTGGGATGATCATGCCCCCCAGTGTGGTATTGATCATTTACGGAATCCTCACCGAGCAATCCATTGGTGCCTTGTTTGTATCAGGGATTCTACCAGCATTTCTCATGACCTTTTTGTTTATTGTCTGCGTTTACATAACCTGCAGAATTGACCCGAAACAGGGTCCCAGGGGAGAGAAATTCACACTGGCGCAAAAGATAAAATCGCTCTTGGGGCTTGCAGATACCCTGGCGGTTTTCGCGTTGGTCATGAGTGGCCTCTTTTACGGTTTTTTCACCCCAACAGAATCAGCTGCAGTGGGAGTTTTCGGTGTCTTGCTCGTATCCATCATCCGGCGGCAACTCACCTGGAAGGCCTTTGTGAAGTCTCTGTACGAGACCCTCCAGACATCCACCATGATTCTTTTTCTCATCGCAGGTGCCGTGGTTTTCGGAAAATTTCTCGCAGTCACCCGCATTCCCTTTGAAGTGGCCACCTGGGTCAGCGGTCTGGATCTTCCCTCTTTTCTCATCATGGGAATTATTATTGCTATCTACTTCATCGGTGGATGCTTCATGGATTCCCTGGGCCTGATCATGTTGACCATCCCTATCTTTTATCCCATTGTTACTAATCTTGGATATGATCCCATCTGGTTTGGGGTCATTATAGTGTTGGTAACGGAAATGGGGGTAATCACCCCCCCTGTGGGCATAAATGTCTATGTTGTTTACGGCGTTTCAAGGGGAGTGGTGGGAGATATCTCCCTGGAAGATATTTTCAGGGGAATCGTGCCCTTTCTTGCGGCCACTGTGGTGGGTATCATCATTTTGATGATTTTTCCACGCATCATTTTATTTTTACCTAAGCTTATGTATTAAAGATACTCGAGCCCCACTACCACGGGGCTTAATCTCAACATTGGCCAAAACTGTCCACCCCCTGGTTGCCACTAGCAAGGCGAATCGATACGATAATACCCCCCAATTATTCAACTGCTTTTTTCGTAAAAACAGGCTAAATTTTCCATGGCATAATCAATCCTGCTATGATATTAATTGCCAGGAAGATGCAAGCACAATCTCAAAACTATTGGGCATGCCTCCTTTCCGTTTTACACTTTCCAGAGCAATGTCCCCATTTTGAGGATAAGTTTTCAAAAAAGTGCAATATTGATATTTTTTTGGTTTACGGCATCAACTTTACTTCAGGTCCATACGTCAGGTCAGGTTACTTATTATGAAATATCCTTATACCGGTATTATTCTTTCCGGGGGGCTGAGCACGCGGCTTTCCGGAAAAAACAAAGCTTTTATTGAAATAAACGGCCAGAAAATAATCGAAAATACGTATAGCATTTTCAAGCGCCTCTTCCAAGAGGTCATTCTGGTGACCAATAAACCAGAACTTTATCAGCAATGGGACTTTAAAATTGTCTCTGATATTTTCCAGGTAAGAAGTTCCATGACAGGGCTCCACGCAGGACTTTACCATGCAAAATATCCCTTTGCTTTTGCTGTTGCCTGCGATTCTCCTTTTTTAAATGAGGGCCTCATTGAAACGGTACTGGCACATATAACAGCCACCACCTATGTGGTGGTTCCCAAAATGGCACGCGGATATGAACCGTTATGCGCCGTGTATTCCAAAAAATGCCTGGGAGAACTTGAAACCTGTATTCTCAATAAAAACTACCGCATCATAGAAATTTTCGACAAAGGTCCCACGACACGCTTATCTGAAACTATCTTACGGCAATCAGACCCCCACCTTCTATCTTTTTTCAACATCAACACCCCCGATGACATGGAAAAAGCAAAAACCCATCTGGCGGGACTATATCGTCCATAGATCACATTTTCAGAAACACCCTTCATGGACAAAATATCAGGGGGGTATACCAGCACCTTTCCATTAATAGCTATGGAGTCAGGCCTGTGTTATTGGCTCGGTAACGACATGAGCCACTTTGGGGTGGAATCAGCCTTGGCTTATTGGCACTTTTATTTAAGTTTACCTTGAGACACAGGTAGTTGTAAAAAGCATAGAGCCTGATAAAAAACTCAGGCTCTAATATTACATAGCCTGCCCCCGTTGTCCTGCAATTGCGACGGGTGGTCAATTTTTGTGATCAAGTCCCCGGAAATAAAGTTCATATAATTGTATTATATGATGCCTAAAAAATGGGAATGGGCACATATACTTCGCCGTAAATAAAAGGAAGACCATCATGAGTATTTTTTCAACTATTTTTGAATCTGTGGGTATGCTTCTTGGACTGGGAGTATTGGGATTTTATATCATCGGAAGGCGTATAATGCCGGGAAATGTACTGATATTTCTTTCACCACTGGCCCTCGACATCGCATTGCCCTGCCTGATTTTTATCAGTATCATCAAAAATTTTTCCCTGGAAAAACTTCCGGATTGGTGGACCATCCCCCTGTGGTGGATCGGGTTTACTTTAACAGCTCTCTTGCTGACACGAATCTCCATGTTTATTTCCCGGAAAGAAACGCAAAGGGAATTTGGCATAAGCCTGTTTTATCAAAACGGCATTTTCTTCCCACTTGCCATCATCTCTGGGTTATACGGAGATAACAGTGCCTATCTGGTTGTACTGTTTTTATTTATTTCATTTCATCCTGCCATGTTTTTCAGCACCTATCGCTTTTTTTTCAACAATCAAAAAAACGAAACCGTGAACTGGCACAGAATCATTCATCCCGCCCTGATAATGACCCTGACGGCCCTTTGCCTTCGCCTTCTGGACGTACACCGGTTTATCCCAGGAGTGATAATTTCACAGTTTTCCATCATCGGGGCCATGGCACTGCCGTTGGTGATGATTATACTGGGCGGTAATATTTTCATGGATTTCAAGGCAAAAGGGGAATTTCAAACTATTGAGATTATTAAATTTGTTCTGGTAAAAAACTTTGTTTTTCCAATCATTTTCCTTGGTATATTGCTGATGGTTCGCCCAGCCTATCCCATTGCGCTGATCATTTTTTTACAGAGTACCGTGCCGCCCATTACGGCCATCCCCATCGTCACCCAACGTCAGGGGGGAAACTTTGCCATCACCAACCAGTTTATTGTGGCAAGTTATGTTTCCCTTTTGATCTCCATCCCTACAATGTTTTCTCTTTTCGCCATTTACTTTCCAGGAAAATAGAAATATCAGATCATACCGCGCTTAATTCAGGAAGGCAAAATGAAAAATCATACCCACTGTTCTCATGACACCGGGAACAGTTAATATTGACGATGAGCCGCTCACACTTAATCCCCTTTTCACGTTCAAAGGAAATACCAAGGGGACTGTAACAGTTTTCACAAAACCGGGGCAGGACAAGAATCAGGGGAATGATATCATCAGGTCCTTTACAGCAATTGATCTCCATTTCTTTTATTTCATAATCTGAAATACCCGTATCCCTTAACTCTTCCAGGTAATTTTTAAACAGAGACACTGTAACAGCTGCCTTTTTCCGGGCCATTTCTTTCCCCGTGGGGGTGAACATGTTTGCCTCCAGGGAGGCGGCATAGGTCAATTCTTTGCTCATGGCCTTAAGAATACTGTTGCGGATCACCATTCCCCGGAGAACCGATTTTTCAAAGAAATTGGCAAAACCCATGTGGCCGAATTTAATCAGGAAATCAGAATCATGGACGATGCGGGTATTTATATTATCCACCTTGTCTTCATTGTAGAGCGCCAACAGACTTTCCCTTACCACATGACGATCTCCCCCAGGAAAGCCAGCCTTTTGAAGCAGCCGTGATGCAATTTCAGCACCGGCTTCCTCTTCGGGCTTTTCACCTTCATGGTATTTGCCGTTTTCAAATTTTCCACAATCATGGAACAGAGCAGTCACCACTGGCAATACGGGATCAATGCATTCAGCATAGGCAATTTTCATGGCCATGGACGAGACGTAAACCGTGTGCTGCCACAGGAAACTCTCGTTGCGACTCCCCCTGCAGTATTTGAATTCAGAATCTTCAATAACTTTTTTTATGTCGTTTATTAATCCAGGATACCGATCATGGAATAATTCATATATATTTCTTTTCTGATCCATCAATTTTACCGTTGAATACCCATGGGAAAGGAGATCCCCGGAAACCGGCATACCATCATTTAAAATTAACATTCTCGTCACTTCATCCATGTGAGAAACCGGAAAAATATATTTGCCGAGGCCGGGGCATCCCCGAAAAAAAAAGGAAGCACAGGCCACGACAATGAATGAGCACTCGATGCGCCAGTTTTTAATCCTGACAATAGCTGGGCAGAAAAGGCATCGAGTAATTAACACATCAAGGTTTATCGTCCCGGTATGATTTTTGATTTATTTCCCATTTTTGCCTGGTTCTGCATCTGTTTTACCTTTTCCACAAGCGACGCAAGGGCCTTTTCCATGGCCGCAGGAAAGCCATCTATGGCCTCTTCAAGGGTGGTAGCAGACAGCATGGACCGTACAGGGATGGGTCCCTCCGGAGAAACCATCTGGGTCTCACCGAAATAACGTTTTGTTCGCGTCTCATCATCGCTTCCGTCCAATTTAATGGGACACAGCACTTTGATGGTGCCAATTTTAAAATCCGTAAGGGTTTCTTCACGATATAAATTATTTTTGTCCACAGTAAAATCATCGTGCTTGATCTGATCGTTCATTAAAAATCATCCTTGTTTTTTCGTTTTTTTTACCGTAAACAACCGATAAAAAAAGGTTAATTATTTTTCAGGTACGAAAGGTCAGCCATCGGGTACTAAGCCGTTACCCCCCAAAATAAGTCCTGCATGGTGAAAAGCATTGCCTGACCCCGTTGGCCCAGCAATTGTGCCAGGTGACAGATCTTACAATCAAGCCACATCAACACGCATGGAACAGGATAAAAGCTTAATTTATATGTCAATCCCTTTAAAAGAACAAGGAATAAACGCCTGCTCTGCGCAAAGCCACATCATCCATTCATCAAATTGGGTAAAAATAAAATAATCTGTGGGAAAGCTATCATCAAAACAATCTGAATAAAATCTGCAATGAGAAACGGAAAAACCCCTTTAAAAACGGTCTCCATGGGAACGTTGGTGATCCCCTTTATGATAAACACATTCAGGCCCACAGGCGGTGTTATCAGGCCCATTTCCGTTACCCGCACCACCAGGATACCAAACCAGATGGGGTTAAATCCCAGATCAATGATCAACGGATAAAATACCGGCACTGTTAACAGTACAATGGCCAGGGAATCCATGAGACACCCCAACACCAGAACCACAAGAAGGATCAAAACAAGGATAACATAGCGATTCACAGGCAGAGCCGACACGGCAGAAGATAATTCAAAGGGCAAACGGGTAATGGAGAAAAAATATCCCAGAATCATGGCACCAAGCACAATAAGAAACAGCATTCCCGAGGTCTGCATGGTACTGCTAAGACTTTCCGTGAAATTTTTCCAGTTCATTTTTTTTCGAAGCAGGGCAAAAAGAAACGTACAGAAGGCACCGATACCCGCAGCTTCCGTGGGGGTAAACAATCCGGTATAAATTCCTCCGATGACCACCATGAAAAGAACGATCACTTCCCAGGTTTTTAACAATGCCATCAATTTTTCACTGGTAGAGGTTCGAGGCCCAGGAGGGCCCAGTTCTGGGTTGAAGCGGGTCAGTACCATGATGGTGATGATGTAAAAAACGGCTTCAAGTATCCCCGGAACAAAACCTGCCAGAAACAGTTTACCAATGGACTGTTCCGTCAATATCCCGTAGATGATTAAGATGACACTGGGTGGAATCAGAATCCCGATACTGCCACCGGCAGCAATGGAGCCTGTTGCCAGAGCATCATCATATTTATATTTTTTCATTTCCGGCATGGCCACCCGGCCCAGGGTTGCTGCCGTGGCAAGGCTGGAACCGCTTATGGCGGCAAAGCAAGCACAGGCTGCTACTGTTGCCATGGCAAGGCCGCCCCGGAGACTGCCAAACAGCTTATGCACGGCCCGGTAAAGATCTTCACTCATGCCGGCGGCAAAGGCAAATGAACCCATGAGGATGAACAAAGGAATCACACTCATGCCATGGCTTGCAAAGGTGGTATAAGGAACTGTTTTAAGAATCCCCAGTGCCGGCTCCAGACCCGTTATCCAGGCAAACCCCACAAACCCCACAAGCCCCATGCAGATACCGATATGCATCCGAAATAAGATCAAGACTATCAGCACACATATCCCGATAAAACCAATGGTGGTCGGATTCATTTTTTCCCCCTTTTCAGCGCGTTTTTAATCAAATCATTTAATATTACCAGGGAAAAAACCGCCATACCCAGGGCAATGGGAATCACAAAGGGATAAGCAACGATGAGCAATACCGATGAGGTTAATTTAGATTCAAATGTTTCCACAACATAAAGACATGTCTGCCATGTGATCACCATCAGAAAAATCAGTGTGATGGCACTCATGCAAACGTCAACAAAGCCTTGAAGCTTTCTTGGGAATTGATCCATAATAAATTCCACGGCAACATGGGATTTACAAAAACCACAATAGGCCACGCTGAAGGGTATCAAAACAGCCATCATGTATTCCACCAGTTCCAGGGCACCGGCAATGGGACTGTTAAATAAATATCGGCAGGCCACATCCACCGCCGTGAGGAACATCATCAGGGCCAAAGACACTGAACCAACCCATTTTAATAAGACAATGATCCCGGCAATAATTTTTTCCAGCATATTTTGGGGATAATCTGTATCCAAAATTTTACTCTCCTGTCCACCAAGGACCTATACATAAAAGGGGTACACTCAAATCAAATCATCATGGCAAGGCACGGCAATGCGCTTAACCGCACCTGCCACGATTTAATGATTATTTTCCGGAATTCAAAACAAAATTAAGAATTTCGCGGGCATTTTTATGGCCCTGCCCTTCCATTTTTGTCACCCAGTTCTCCCAGATTGGCTCTCCACCAGCCTTGAGCCACCGCTTCTTTTCATCGGATGTCAAGGTATATATGTTATCCCCATGTCCCTGTTCTTTGACTTTATTCATCCCTTCTTCCTTCATCTTGTCAAAGAAGTTCCGGCCCCAATAACGTGATCCATATTCACCGGAAACCTTTGTAATGGCATCCTTCACATCCGTGGGAAGGCTGTCCCATTTTCGTTTGTTCATGGAAATGGAAAAATAAACCGCCGGGAAGGGAACCTGGGTATAGTATTTCACCACTTCATAAAACCGCCACACATTAATGGCTTCCCAGGGCGCTCCCATACCGTCAATAACGCCCTTTTGCAGGGAGATATAATTATCAGGCATGGGAATTAGCATGGGGATACCGCCAATGGCCTGCATCATCTCAGTTGGCGGCCCACCGGACATTCTGATTTTCATGCCCTTTATGTCCTCAAGGGTTTTCACCGGTTTGCCTACAGTAATAAGCGAATAAGGTTCACTGGTATAAAAAAGCAGCACCTTGACATCTTTGTACTCATTTTGAATTTCAGAAAAATTTTCGTATAAATTCCAGAGCATTGCACTGCCTTCCTCGGCACTTTCAAAGGGCAGGGCAGGCAAACTGATGACATCGGACAGAGGCGTCATTCCAGGCCAATATCCATGGAAACACCAGCCAATGTCGGTGATGCCCATTTTAGTGGCATTCCAGATGTCCTTACCCTTGGACAGCGTCTGACCGTAGTAGCGCTGTATCTTGACCTTTCCCCCGGTTGCTTCTTCCACCTTATCCAGCCAGGGATCCACACAGTTAATGGAACTCAACCCCGTGGCAGGGTTTTGATGGGCAAACCGCAAGGTAATCGGTTTTGCTAAGCAGAGGCCTGAAACAAAAAGAACCATGACACTGGCAGCAATAACATTCAATATCTGCTTTTTCATGTTTTTCTCCTCATAAATAAGTGTTTTCTAATGTTGCATAGATACTGACAACCATGGACTGACAAAACTTGTTAGTTAGAATTCTACTTGCGAATGAAAATCTGCCCATATGCAGGGCGCTAAGAAGTCTGCAACCGAAGCATACTGTAGTAACTCAACTTTCGGTGTTCGCCTTTCGTGGTGGGCTCAGGCTTGCGTTATTGACGATTTTGTTGCAATTTGAGGTAAGACTACGTCTGTCGTCAAAAGCACAAGAACACAAGCCTGACCGGCGCATGAACTGTATAAAAATGCCAGTCTTGAGATGAACTCCGAAAGTTGAGTCGTAAATTATGATTTCAGATTTCCACCAACACCCAGCAGATGGGGGAATGTTCGTTCAATCACTAAATAGACAAAATGGTGGTACCACTATTACCCATCAGACCATAAGTCTGTGCCATTCCAACCTTTGCACCTTCCACCTGGCGTTCGCCGCATCTTCCTCTTAGTTGGTTTGCAACCTCGATAACCTGCCAGAGTGCTTGGGCCGAAAGTGCTTCACCATGTGAAGAGAATCCACCACTTGGATTTACGGGCAATTTCCCACCGATTTTCGTCTGGCCGTCGCGCAGCATCTTGTCGGCTTCACCTTCTTTACAGAACCCGCAGGTTTCCAGATACACCAGGTAATGCCAGGAGCTGTTATCCGGCAATTCCAGGATATCGATGTCCTCGGGACCAATGCCAGCTTTTTTGTAAGCCTGCTGGGAAGCGGAATAACTTTCACTGAGCATGGGCGCTTCGGCAACAGCCGGACAAGATAGGGCAGAAATTCTTATGGTGGGATCACCATAAATGGAGCTTCCCATGGTGGTGGCGTTAATTTTTACTGGGTTGTCGGCTTTAGCTATCAATTCCTCGTCGGCTGTCACAATAACAGCAGCACCACCGGTACTCACCGGACAAATTTCATAAAGCCTCAGCGGATCACAGACATATACTGAGTTCAATACCTCTTCCAAGGAGTAGGTTTTTTTAAATCGAGCATGGGGGTTCTTGGAACCATACTCACTCATTAATACCTTGACCCTTGCAAGATCTTCCTCGGTGGTATCATATTTTTCCATTCTTTTTCGGCATTCCAATGCCCAGTAAATGGGATTTGGCAGACCACCCATTTTCCATCTGATCACATCCCTGTCCTGCACGGCATTATCAGATTTAGCGGTGAGAAACCCTTTGGGTGATACATCTGCACCAAAGGCCAGGGCCGTATCAGTCTCGCCTGCAGCAACACTGTTATAGGCCATTCTCATGGAGGCAGATCCAGTGGCGCATGCGTTGTATACATTGACCACCGGAATACCGGTTTCGCCAAAAATACTTTCCAGATATTGACCGGAAAGATGCCCTGCATTACCGCCATAAATAAAAATACCTGCCATGATGGCCTGGATTTTTTTCCATTCAATGTTAGCATCTTTTAAAGCACCATCCACAGCCACAGCTGCGAAATCTGCAAATACCTGCTCGGAGAAACCCATCCACGGGTGAATTCCTGTTCCAATTATATATACGTCTCTCATTGTAATTATCCCTTATTGTGTTTATTGCTCATAACCCCTGAGTTCTCGTTCTGTATGCCGCATGTGCTGTTTTTGATTTTAAACAAGCTCATTTTCTGTTGGCAAATCAGAGAACTTGTGACTGACGAGTGTAACTGTCATTCCAACTTATTTAACCGCCCGAAATGCCCAGGTAACCACCTGCTGTTTTTCCTCATTGGTAAACATCTCAAGAAGGGTGGTTTCCATTTCCATTCCGATCTTGAGGGATTTCAGATCGGTTTCCGTGATGATGCCGGTAACCTGAATTTTTTCATCTTCAAATTCAATAAGACCAATACCGTATGGGGTAATTTTTTTATCTGTTTTAAATGGTGCTGGGCAGGGATAATACTGAATGGTATAACTTGCAAGCTTACCCTTGTTAGGCAGCAGGACATCTTCGACACCTTCCCTTGAACACCCGGGACGATGCTGATAATGTTCTTTGGGAAAGAAGTAAGTATCGCAAGAATTGCATTTTGCGCTCATTAATCTTACTTCGCCTGTGGACCAGTCTACTAAATTCGGAATTCGGGCTACTTTATTTGCCATGTTTTCCATTGTCATGTTCCTCACTACACTATGGTTGATATCCTGATATATATACGAAATCACTTTAATAAACTGACATAAAAGTGCTTTCAACTTTTTCTATGGTGGGTTAATCGCCAAGGCCATCAATAAAAATTTTATCAGCCACCGACAAAAGAACGTCCGCGACCAAAAAAATATTATCAGCGACCGACAAACTTGGGCTCTCTTTTTTCAAGAAATGAATTCACCCCTTCTGCTTTATCTTCCAAAGACAAAGACAATGCATACATTTCATATTCGTAGTCAAGTCCGTCCTGGAGGCTGGTCTGCATGCCCTTGTTGATGGCCTGTTTAGCAAGTTTCAATGCGGCTGAACTCTTGGTGGCGATCTTTGCTGCGATCTCTTTTGCCGTGGACATCAGTTCATCCATGGGCACCACACGGTTAACAAGGCCAATTCTGTCCGCCTCATCGGCCCGGATGATATCTCCGGTAAAAATAAGTTCCTTGGCTCTGCAAGGTCCAATCAGTCGCTGCAGGCGCTGGGTACCGCCACCGCCGGGAATGATGCCAAGTTTTATCTCCGGCTGACCGAATTTTGCCTTTTCAGAGGCAATAATCAAATCACAGGCCATGGCAACCTCGCAGCCACCGCCAAGACAAAAACCATTAACTGCTGCAATGACGGGTTTCCCAAGTTTCTCCACAATTGACCCCAGACGAACAATATTATGTGCGGCATAGGAGGTTGTGGCATGGAACTCTTTTATATCGGAACCGGCAACAAAGGCCTTTCCTGCACCTGTCAGAATCAACACTTTTATGTCATCATCTTCTTCGACATCCTTTACAGCCTGTGTAAATTCGGCCCGTGTCTGGATATTGAGAGAGTTCATCGCCTCAGGGCGGTTAAAGGTAATAACGGCAATATTATCTTCTTTTTCTAAAATTATGTTCTCGTAACCCATTGGATCCCCCTCAGGATGACATTTTTTGTTTACGGATACCGTACTGGCACAATTTGCTCAGGGCTTTCACCCCTGAAATCAAAGAGGGGAACACCGGCAGTTCTTTTCCCATCTCGTCCATGATGACGTTTTTATACTTGTTGTATCCGACGATCATACACACAACCACGGGCTTACCCACATCTTTAACGATTTTCTGAATGATTTTCTTCTGAACCGCTTCCTGGGTATATTCGAAACCGGCCAGAATCAATACCGCAGCATCGATGTTGGGATCTCTGAAGGCATCGGGGAAAGTGGTTTCCAGAGTTTTTGTAAAACCGATTTTAGTTACGGAAAAATACAGGTCAACGGGGTTTCCCACAGGGGTGTCAAACAGATCTTTTAATTTGTCTGTGGTTTCAGGGGTCAATTTGGGAAGTTCCAGACCATGGGCGGCGCACAGATCAGAAACATTCACTCCAACGCTTCCGGCCAGGGTGATCACCGCCACACGGTTGCCTTTGGGAAGGGGCTGGGTGGAAAAAACCTTGGCAAAATCTTTCAGCTCCGTAAAATCATCGGCCATGATCATACCGGTTTGTTTCACTGCCGCTTCCACAATCTTGGCATTGCTGGCAATACTTCCCGTATGACTCATGGCAGCTTTAGCACCGGCCTCCGTACGGCCCCCACTCAAGAAAACAACCGGTTTTTTGGCAGCCACTTTTTTGGCGATGCGGGTCAGATTTCTTCCATCGGAAACCGTCTCAAGATACATTGAAATAACATCAACGTCATCTTCATTACCAAAATATTCCAGCAGGTCATTTTCATTGACATCGCATTTGTTACCAAATGAACATACCTTGCTGATATTTAAACTCTCATTTTCCACAATATCAGAGGCCATTCCGGCGGCTAAGAGACCGGATTGTCCGATGAGTACCACGTTACCCTCGGGCACTTTCTTGGTCATGGGGTAAATGGAGGTAACAATATTTTTAGAAACAATACCAGAGCAGTTGGGCCCCATCACCCGGATATTGTTTTTCTTGGCAATATCCACAATTTGCTGCTGATAAACTTTGCCCTCTCCTCCCATTTCAGCAAATCCGGCAGACTCAATAATAACGGCTTTTACGCCTTTTTTGCCACACTCTTCCAGGGTTGCCACCGTCATTTTGGGAGTAGGAAGCGCTGTGACAACCAGGTCAACCTCACCGGGTATTTCCATTACGGAGCGATAAACCTTATATCCCAATATTTCATCTGATTTGGGATTGACCGGATACACATCTCCGGTAAAATCACTGTCAGCGATATTTTTTACAATGACATACCCCAGTTTCCCTGGTTTTCCGCTGGCTCCGATGACTGCAACCGATTTCGGTTTAAAAAATAATTCTATCATGGACGTACCATCCTTTATGTCCTTTCGTTTGACTCATTGGTTTTGATTCATTGGATTCAGTGAGCAGATATGCCTTATTCGGCACTGAGAATGATGCGTGCATCCACCACCGCTGCCCCTTCTTTATAGGCAAACACCGGATTCATATCAATCTCTTCGATTCCGGGTGTTTTATCAACAAAATCAGAGAGTTTAACCAGCATATCCTGCAAATACGGAAGATCTGCCGGATCCTGTCCACGGTACCCTTCGAGCATCTTCTTTCCCTGAATTTCATTGATCATCTCAACGGCATCATTTTTCTCAATGGGAACGATACGAAAAGAAACATCTTTGAGAATTTCCACCAGTACGCCTCCAAGACCAAACATCACAACGGGGCCGAAACTTGGGTCCTTGATCATCCCCATAATAATCTCTGTTCCGATCTTGGCCATCCCCTGGACGGCGACGCCTTCAATGTTGGCATCGGGACATGCTGCCCTGCATGATGCCATAATCTCATCGTAGGCCTTTTCCATTTCTTCCTGGCTTTTCAGATTTACCTTTACCCCGCCGGCATCACTTTTGTGGGTAATATCCACGGAAGAAATTTTCAGCACAATGGGATATCCAATTTTTTCACTCAGGGCAACGGCCTCTTCTTTGGTGGCGGCAAGCTTTGTTTCCGTACAGTTTATGCCGATTTCGCCAAGAATTTCTTTGGCCTCAATCTCGGTGAGCACCGTTCTTTTTTCTTGTCTGGCCTTTTTAATTATATCCAATCCAGTCATGGATTCTCCTTCATCAACTGCTTGTTTTCTTAGCTCCGATTTTCGTGTTTTTTGGGCAAGATAATCGGAAAGCCTCTTTGGTTATGGCTTGTCCAGGTTAGGTATGGCTCACCGGAGCTTTGGATGCCTGGCCTTTTAAAATCGCTATTAAGAAGATATCTGCATTGGGCACAGCATCCTTTACCCCCGGGGAAGACATACATGGTGTCGGATGATGGCTTACTGGGCCGTCAGACCACCGTCCACGTAAATGGTCTGACCGGAAATAAAACCGGCAGCTTCAGATGCCAGAAATACGCAGGCACCGGACAGATCTTCGGGAAGCCCGATGCGCCCCATGGGTACAGCAGCGGCATATTTTTTGGCAAGCTCGGGATTTTCAGCAATGTGCTTGGTACCCGGAGTAATGATCAAAGCAGGACCAATGGCATTGACACGAATACCCAGAGAGGCCCATTCCAGAGCCAGGGCTTTGGTTATCAATTCCACAGCTCCCTTGGTGGCGCAATAGCCCGAGTTGCCCCCGGTGTATCCCCGGATACCCCGCACAGATGAAAGATTGATAATAGATCCGCCATTCTGTTTTTTCATGGCCTTACCAGCGGCCTTACAGGCGATCATGGTTCCTTTGACGTTGACATCAAACAGTTTGTCCCAGTCTTCCACGGGATATTCAAAGGCATCATGCTTGATGTTCATCCCCATGGCGTTGACCATAATATCCAACTTCCCATATTTTTTAACCACCGTATCCACAAGGGCTGTCATACTCTCTTCACTGGTCACATCACAGGTCAAGGCCATGGCCTCATTCCCTGATACCCTGGTTATTTCGGCAGCCACCTTATCTATGGCTTCTTGTCGCCGACTGGCCACAATGACAGTGGCGCCATGAATGCCAAGTCCCATGGCAAGAGCTTCTCCGATACCGCCTGCACCACCTGTAACGATTGCAACCTTTCCATCCAACTTAAAAAAATCTTTCATATTCTTTGCCTTTTCCCTTTTTTTACTCACCTGTCTGAATTATGCATTTTTTAGCGGAGTCAGGCTTGTCTTATAGGCACCTGACAAATTCATTTATATCTGCCGATCCCCTGTTCCCGGTATTTTTCCCGTCATGACATTTCTTGAGAAATACAATTTTACATACTTCTATCCATACAATCAGGGGTATTTAACACCCAAATTAAGGGGTCACGATAAAAACAAGTACTTCCGCAGGTTTCCCATTGTTTATGAGCATATCACGCTCTTCACCGGGGGCAATGTAGACCATGCCCCCTTCATCAACTACATGGCTTTCACCGTCCTTGCCATTGACAGTAATGGAACCTTTGGTGACATAATAAACTCTTTCTTTGGGAGAAGGACACATCTCCGCACCGCCATCTGGCTGAAAATAGGAATAACATACCGTAATTCTCTTTGAATCTGCCTCGGTCAATTTCTGCAGGCCATACACACCGGAATGTTTGGCCGCATCGTAGGGGGTACCCTTTGCATCTTTAACACTTATCATTTTGGGGCTCTCCTTGAAGTTCCCTGAATGATAACATAAGGGAACTTTATTATTATTTATAATCCCTGGGGAGCGGTCAGCCGTGATCCTGAGGTAAGTAGGCCAGCATTACACTCACCCATCTTTCAGGATACGACTGCCACATTTATAAAGAATCTGTTTAAAGCGCTGAAATCACAATTTCACCCAAATTGACATCGGTGCGGGTAAAAATTTGCGTGGTATAGGGCGCATACCCCTCTTTTTCAACGGTGAGGGTATAGGAGGTATTCTTCTCCAACCCTTCAAACTCAAAATCACCATATGAGTCCGACAAAATCTGCCATTTTTCACCATTGCCATCCAGCACCAGCTTAACCCCCTGGGCACATTCACCGGGATTGTCGGCAAGCACCACTTCTCCGGCCACAAATTTCTTCGGTATGCCGGCATAAAGCACGGAAGGATCAGTGCTGTATTCGGGATGGAAGGCTCCTGCATTGAGTTCCTTAGCCTTTATGGCAATATCACTTGTGGCATCATCAAGATCACCAAAGTACATGGCACCCGTGGGGCAGGATTCCACACACCTGGGTCTTTTTTCCCCTTCATCCAGTCGATGGGCGCAAAGGGTACATTTCTGGGCAATCTGTTTTTCTTCATTCCAAAAAATGGCCCGATAGGGACAGGCATTGACAACATCTTTTTGCCCTTTTATTTTTTCTGGATCAATGACCACCACACCGTCATCTCTTTTATAAATAGCCCCGTTGGTTGCAGCGCTGATGCATGGAGCATCCTTACATTGCATGCAGGGAATGGGAATATAAGACAGTTTAGGGCGGGGGAATTTACCCCGTTCAATCTCTTTGATCTGCATCCAGAACTGTCCGTTCAAGGGCTGGGCCGCAGACAGGGGAAGATAATCATTCCCAAAATGTTCATCTCTGCAGGCAAGAAAACAATTGTAGCAACCCGTACATCTGTTTACATCAATTAAAATACCTTTACGTGCCATCTTATATCAACCCTCCCACTTTTCAATTTCAATGAGGCAGGAATTCGGTGTCATGCCCGGTACATTTTTGGACAGCATCCGTGACGGTGTCAAAATATTTACACATCCGCCCCGGTCCACAGAATCCGCATTTCCCGGAGAAAGGGGATCGTACTTTGCCGATGAGGCATAACTGTGAATCACGCCGGGTTTAATTCTTTCTGTAATAACCGCGCAGCAAAGAACCCCGCCACGGTCATTGTATAGCCTTACAATATCGCCATTATTAATATTGCGAGCCGAGGCATCCGTGGGATGAATTCGCGCCGGCCACCAGGCATAGCCATCTTTTTTGATGCGATGGGTGGGGATATCATCCAGCCAGTCCGTGTGTTTGTCATAGTGGCAATGAAATGAAAACCGCGGATGGGGACTTAAAAGCTGCAGACCGTATTTCTTGAAACTATCTGATCGATGACCTTCAAAGCTGGGGATGTAATGGGGAAATACCGGCCGCTCTTCATCATCGGGAAAATGTTTACGCAGACTTTCCGATGCAAATTCAATTTTACCGGAATAGGTACCAAGTTCTTTGGCCTTGTCCGTTCCCCGTTTGGCATTGTTAGTGTCAGGTGTATCACAGTCCCTTCCTTCGGCAAACCACCTCAGGGCCGGGGTGGGCTTGTAATCTTCCTTGATGTTGATGATGTGATAACCCTTTTTATTAAAGGTCTCCCAGTCAATCACCTTGGGAAGGTCCGAATGGTTGAAAAAGGTTTCCACCCACTCAAGCTCGGTTTTACCGTCGGTGAACTCCTCTTTTCTTCCCAGCTTGTCAGCAATCAAGGTAAAAATTTCATAGTCGGACTTGGACTCCCACATGGGTTCCAGGCATTTCTGCTGGCGCACCACAATGCGAAAGTTACTTCCACTGCTGGCATGGCAGGTATATCCGCCACAGGCACCCCATTCTCCCACATCATCCCGCTCAAAATTGGTGCAGGCCGGCAGGATGATATCTGCCATGCGGGTCTCACTGTTGTACCAGACATCCTGGTTCACCACAAACTCAAGCTTGGGGCTCTGGTACATGCGCACCCATTTGGAGGTGTCACTAAGGGTTCCCATGAACGATCCGCCATAGCGGTAGAACATCTTGATTTCAGAGTAGCCCTTCATGGGATATTCAAAGTGGGTGAACTGCTGATCCAGTGATTGGCCGCAGAAACCCTCTCCGTACCAGCTCACCGGAGGATTGAGCACAGCATCGGGAAGGGTCAAACGCCACAGTCTCTGTTTGGTGGGGTTGAAGGGTAAAAAACCTGCCACACTAGAGGTGGCGATCCTGCCTTCGGGATCGGCATAGGCCGGAAACCAGATGTCCACATCCGAGGGGGCCCCCATGGTGGTTCCCCAGATACTTCGACCCGGTTTGCCAAGACCCTGCATGGCCTGGAGCAGCACCATCATCCGTGCCCATTCCGTACCAAAGGCCGTGCGACATGCACCACCCTCGCCGCCCCTGGAGCCGCCGGAAAGAATGGTTCTCTTGGCCGCCCACTCCCGGGCCAAGGTGCGAATGGTTCTGGCCTTGATACCAGACTCTTCCTCTGCCCACTCCGGGGTCTTGGGAACGCCGTCCGTCTCGCCAAGCACATAGGGTTTGAACTCGTCAAATCCAATGGTGCGATCTTTCACATATTCTTTATCATACAGATCCTCGGTGATCCAGACATGGGCAATGGCCATTGCCATGGCTGTGTCCGTGCCGATGCGGGGGGCCAGCCACTTGCCTTCCATGGCTCCCGCCGTGTAGTTGTGAAAGGGGTCAATAAAAATTGTTTTCACCCCTTTTTCCTTGAGCCATGTCCGCCACAGGGCAGAATCCTGTCCCGTGTAAGTTCCCCTGGTGGTGTCAGGGTCATTGGACCAGAACACAATCATTTCGGCATTCTGAAGGGCATCCCCCAGCATGTCATAGGGTTCGGGCATGCCAAGGCGCCAGTAAAATCCGTAGGTGTGGGTGGCACCCCAGTGCCAACCTTCCCATGAATCGGGATTGTCCAGAACCGGTGTGAACTCCAGCATGTTCATGAACCGGGGAAATGGTCCCATTTTGTAGCCTACGATGCCCCAGTTATGATGGGAGGAGGTCATACCGCTGATGGCGGAGCCACCATAGGTATCTTTTACCCGGGTGATCTCCTTGGCAATAATGTCAATGGCCTCGTCCCAGGAAATCCGCTCATAGGCTGACTTCCCTCGGTTCTGGGCATTTCGTTCTCCATCGGGATCAAAATCCACCCTTTTCATGGGATATTTAATCCGTTCATCGGAGTAGAGGCGACGTCTCTCGCCATGGACATAGGGTGCAATGTTAAATTTCTTTTTCGGCGAATACTTCTGCCCGTCTGCCTCAATCACCCAGGGCTTGAAATCTTTCTCATCCGCCACCAAAGGGCGGATTCGTTGAACCTTACCGTCCTTTACATACACACTGACGGGTCCTGCATTGGTGCAATTGGTAAATACTTGTTCTGTCATCATTAACCTCCCGGCTTTCCCGGTATTAATCGTTAACCTTCCGGCATCATACGCGCGGCATTATTCGCTGGATGATCACAGCGTCGGACGTGATACGATCAAATGATGTGCTACACTCATATAGATCAGTGATTTTGCCAGTCGCAAACTTTCATACTATATTACATGCAATTTAAAATAAAAAAAAGTTTTTTTTTATTTTTTAAGCAAACACTATATACAGTACAAATAACGCCATTAACCAACAAGATACATACATCAACCGCTACGAACGAGGACTCACAAAGGCAGTCCCAGCCAAAAAGCAAGGACATCTTTCAAGCTACTAACTATTTTAATAAAAGAAGTCAAGCCCAAACTTAGCCCACATCCCACAGGCACATTCCCACGCAACATCTATCTGTACCTGACAAAAGGAATATGGTATGCATCCATGGTTCTGCTGAACTTGATCACAACAACAGAAAAAAACAGAGGTAAAAATGAATACAACAAAAAAACATCCCCCCGTGGTATCCATTGTAAGTAAAAAGGATTCCGGAAAAACAACTCTGCTTGTCAAACTTATTCCGGAGCTTAAAAAAAGGGGTTACACCGTGGGCACCTTAAAGCACGATACCCATGGCTTTGACATCGACCATGAAGGCAAAGATACCTGGCGACATAAAAAGGCCGGCTCCGATGTGGTGGTTATTTCCTGCCCCTGGAAAATCTCTCTTATTAAAGATGTTGAAAAAGAACTCTCCATTGATGAACTGGTGGAAAATTTCTTCATGGATACAGACATTGTCATCACTGAAGGATATAAACGAGCAGACAAGCCCAAGATTGAACTGTTCAGAAAAGCGGCCCACTCCAGCCCTGTATATTCCAGCAGCAAAAATTCCACCCTGATTGCCATGATTTCAGATGTTGATATGGATATTGATGTGCCACTGTTTCACATTGATAACATCATTGGCATTGCCGATTTTATTGAAATTACCTTTCTTGGAAAAGAATAGGTCTGACATCTTACAAAAAGCCATTCAGACAGACTTTGGAGTGGGATCAGGCTTGCGTTATTGGCATTATCCATGCGTTTTTGACTTTGCATCAAATCTGATGGATAATGCCCCAACCATATAAATTTTAAAACAAATACAAGAAAACTTTTCATTTACCACTCAATATAAAATACCATATTACATGCAAAAAAAAGCTTGACTTTCCCCGTTAAGGACCTATAAAGTCTCTAAACAATGACAGCATAATTATCCAGAGTATATTTAATTTTGAGATTCAGTAAGACTCTGGGGGCACACCTAATCGCAATTTAACCAGTTGATATTAAAGGACACCACTGTTTTAATAAATCAACATTTTAAACACCCATTATCAAGGATGGATTTTAAATCGTATGATCACAGCATGAATCGTATCCCCCCGACCATGAAGCGTCGAGGCTTATCATGTTCTTTTCATTCAAAGTTTAAAAGGAAGAACGCACTGGTGCATTTTTTCGTTTGACCAAATTTTAAACCCATCCTCCACTGCTTTTACGATAACTTTTTCGCAAAGGAGGTTTGCAACGTATGGCGGACATTAAGACAAAAGACAAAACAGTTCTGCGAAGTCTTGGACTTGGTGGTTTCTTCGGCGGCGGTGCCGAAGGAATGATTGATGTCAAAGATGGCAAAATTGTTCGTATTCGTCCCATGAGGTATGGCTGGAAATACAAAAAAGAAGATGTCAGACAATGGAAAATGGAACGTAACGGCAAATCCATTTCTCCGACCTGGAAATCTCTGCCAGGCCCTTTCTCCCTTGCGTATAAAAAGAGAGTATACTCCCCCAACCGCATCAAATATCCTTTAAAACGGGTGGACTGGGATCCCAACGGAGAGCGTAACCCCCAGAATCGTGGGAAAAGCAAATATGTACGCATTTCCTGGGATGAAGCCACCGACATTATTGCCTCTGAAATCACGAGAATTCACAAAAAATACGGGTACTATGCCATATTAATGCAGGGCGATGGCCACGGCGAATGCAAGACTATCAACACCCCCCACGGCCATTCCGGAACCCTGCTTGACAACATGGGCGGGTTTACCATTCAGGTGCGGAACCCCGACTCCTGGGAAGGCTGGTACTGGGGAGCCAAACATGTATGGGGCCAGGGTGTCCAGGGTAATATGTGGCCCGCCGCCAACATCGTCAACGATACCACCAAACATTCGGAGCAGGTGCTTTTCTGGGGCTGTGACCCGGAAACCACCCCCTGGGGATTCACCGGGCAGTTCCCTTCCCTTCTGACCTATTTCTGGGCCGAAGTCGGCATCAAACAGATTTACATCTGTCCGGACCTCAACTATGGTGCCGCCGTCCATGCCGATAAATGGATACCTGTACTGCCCAACACCGATGCAGCCCTGCAGCTGGCCATCGCCTATATTTGGATCACCGAAGGCCTTTACGATAAAGAATATGTGGCCACCCATGTGGTGGGTATGGAACAGTTTTCAGCGTACGTACTGGGCGATGATGATGGGATTCCCAAAACAGCCGCCTGGGCATCAAAAAAATGCGGCGTACCGGAGTGGACCATCAAGGCCCTGGCACGGGAATTTGCAGCCAAGGTAACCTCCATTGCACATTATTTTGGCGGCGGATTCATCAGAGGTCCCTTTTCACATGAAAATGCACGGCTTGAAGTCATTCTTCTGGGCATGCAGGGTCTTGGTAAACCTGGAGTTCATCACCATCAGCTCACCTATTTCGGCATGCCCCGTAAAGAGGGGTTGGGAGGAACATTCTTCTGGAATCCGGAAATCGAAGAGCGTCTTTCCATACCGGTGATGTCCTCGGTTACCGCTTGGCAGGAGCAGGTTATCCCCAAAACGCTCATCCACAAAGCCATTGAATCCGATGAACCCATCAGCTTCCATGGTACCGGTGCCATTGAAGCCCTGGCCATGGATCAGTTCAACGAATACACATATCCCATTCCCACTGAAGATGGTGGTTCTGAAATTCACATGATGTGGACGGATACACCCTGCAGAATCACCTGCTGGAATGGTGGCAATGAGACCCAGCTGGCCCTGAGAAATCCGAAAATCGAAACCATTGTCTCACAGCACCCCTGGCTGGAAAATGACTGTATTTACTCCGACATTATTCTGCCGGCCAACACCTACATGGAAGTGGATGATATTTTGACCAACATCCGCCAGGGAACCTCCCAGCCCAACATCATGATAGCAGACAAGGCCATTGAGCCCATCGGGGAATCCAAGAGCGATTTTGAAATCGTTGTGGAAATTGCCAAAAAACTGGGCTTTGAAGACGAGGTGACAGGAGGTCAGTCCACCCAGGATATGCAGAAAAAAGTCTGGGGTTACATGGACGGTGAAAAACTGGTTCCCTTTGAAGAACTCATGGAAAAGAAATACTGGATGTACAACACCGCAGAGGACTGGGAGGATGACCCCGCAGGTTTTGAGAAATTTGCCAAGGAGCCCGAGAAAAACAAGCTGCCCACCCCTTCCGGAAAACTTGAATTCTACTCAGAAGCCCTGGCTGAAAACTTTCCCCATGACCTGGAAAGACCTCCGGTGCCCAAGTGGATTGAAAAAAGCGCCATGCACGACGAACGCCTTTCCAGCCATCGTGCCAAGATGTTTCCATTACTGTTGATGTCCAACCATGGCCGATGGCGGGTACATTCCCAGTGTGACGACATCACCTGGACCAGAGAAGCACCCACATGCAAGGTGATGGGACCGGACGGATATAAATACGAACCCCTGTGGCTGCATCCTTCAGAGGCAGAAAAACGAGGCATAAAAGGCGGCGATATTGTTAAAATTTTCAATGAACGCGGCATTGTGCTGGCAGGTGCCTATGTAACCGAACGTTTGCGCCCCGGTGTGGTCTACATCGACCATGGCGCTCGACATGATCCCATCATAACAGGCCAGGTGGAACGTGGCGGAGCCATCAACACCATTTCTCCGGCTGGTATAACATCGGCAAACTGTGTGGGACAGGCCACCAGCGGTTACCTGGTTCAAGTGGAACGTTTGAAAGGCGAAGAGATGGACCAGTGGAGAAGAGATTATCCCGAAGCCTTTGAAAGAGAATATAATCCCGATGCTGGCCTGAGGTTTGATGCATGGGTTGTGGGAGGTGACGAATAATGAAAGCTTTTTATCTGGATCTATCCATCTGCAATGGCTGCTACTGCTGCCAGATTGCCTGCAAGGACGAACATGTGGCCAATGACTGGACCCCCTATGCCAAACCCCAGCCGGATACCGGTCAATTCTGGATCGGCATAACCGAGTTGGTGCGGGGCCAGGTGCCCAAGGTAAAGGTCACCTATGTCCCCAAAATGTGCCAGCATTGTGATGATGCC
>NZ_BAAHYK010000057.1:0-29624 GCF_054657595.1 Desulfocicer niacini | reverse complement strand
TCTCAATTTACCGGGTGACAGATGATCATTGCTGTAAATACACAGCCAATCAGTTATCGCGACTGATTCTCCCTGTTTTCAGCAGGGGATCAGTCGTTTTTTTTTGAAAATAATATTAATAATTTTCATGTTCTCCATGCACGATGGCAAAGATGGCTTTCATCTTTCTATAATAACATCAAAAAACCATCAATACTTGTAAATTTTAGTTATTATTAGTCAACATTTTTTTTAAAAATATTTATATTGACAATTGATAACCATAACGGGTAGATCATAGGGTAAATTTATTTTTTCAGGGAAAAGGAGAAAGACGTGCCGGCGGTTGCGAACAGACTTAATGAATACAGGGACGATAGTTCGGGTATAATAAGCGATTTTCTGTTTCAGGATATCGGTGCATTTGCTGTACCACATTCCCTTGGTTCACAAAAAAACAGAGTTCTTTTAAAATACAATAAAGACCTGGAGGAACAAGGGCATTTGATTCGATTGAACGAAAGTTTCCTTGAGTCAAAACTTGTAGAATTGGAATCTATTTCATCGCTTTCCGGTATCATTGAAAGATTCACCCTGGCCCATTTGTGACAAAGCCCAACAATTAAGGATCGGCTTCAAAACTACTTAAACTTTTGTTTTTAAAATCCCCTGTCTTTTAAGGGATTTGGGAAACAATTTAGCTTAAGTTATTTTGGAACGATTCCTAAAATCAATTAGCTTAAAGGAAATGAATAATGACAGAGTATTCAATGACAATCGATGGAAAAAAAGTGTTTTCAAACGATACCTTTGATGTAATTAATCCAGCAACAGGTGAGGTCTTTGCCCAATGCCCCAAAGCCAGTGTAAATCAACTGAACGAAGCGGTTACAGCAGCAAGAAAAGCATTCCCCGGATGGGCCGGATTAGCAGATGAAAAGCGGGTGGAAGCCTTAAATCAGATTGCCGGAATTATTGAACAAAATATGGGTGAACTTTCCCAGTTGATCACCCGCGAGCAGGGTAAAACCCAGTCAGGACTCGGAGCGAACTTTGAAGTGGGCGGCTGCATAGCCTGGACCCAGGTGACAGCTTCTTTAAAGCTAGAAACAGAACCCATTGACGATAACCCAGAAGATACACTTGAACTGACCAGAAAACCCATTGGTGTTGTCGGTTCCATCACCCCCTGGAACTGGCCGTTGTTGATTGCGGTCTGGCATATCATGCCGGCCCTTCGCGTCGGCTGCACTGTGGTATTAAAACCCGCTTCCTATACGCCATTGTCAACACTTCGTCTGGTTGAACTGATTAACGATGTTTTACCTCCGGGCGTTCTCAATGTCGTGGCCGGCAGTTCAGATATCGGAAATGCCATGTCCGGCCATAAAGAAATTGATAAAATCGTCTTCACCGGCTCTATCGGTGTGGGCCAGACCATTATGGAACGATCGGCATCCAACCTGAAAAGTCTGACCCTTGAACTGGGCGGTAACGATGCCGGCATTATCATGCCGGGAACAGATATCACCCCATTGCTTGAACCCTTATTCTGGGGCTGCTTTATCAATGCCGGCCAAACCTGTGCCTGCCTTAAACGCCTATACGTGCATGAAGATGATTACGAAGATGTCTGCAAAAAATTCACCGATTATGTGAGCCAGATCCCTGTGGGGGACGGCATGGATGAAGCCAACCTGATTGGGCCTCTGGGGAACGCACCCCAGTTGAACATTGTCAAAAAATATGTTGACGATGCAAAAAGCAAAGGGGCAAAAATTCTCTGTGGTGGCGAGCCCATGCCAGGATCTGGATATTTTTTCCCCCTAACACTTGTGGCAGATGTAACCGATGATATGGATCTGGTCAAAGAAGAGCAGTTCGGCACTGCCATTCCCATCATCAAATATTCAACCATTGATGAAGCAATCGAACGTGCCAATTCCCTGGATGTCGGTCTTGGTGCTTCTGTCTGGAGCAATGACGCTGAAAAAGCCAAAGCCCTTGCCCCGCGCCTTGAATCCGGTACTGTCTGGATAAACGCCCATGGAAAACTCCATCCCATGGCACCATTCGGCGGCGTTAAACTTTCCGGTATTGGATTTGAATTCGGTTTGGAAGGTCTGAAAGCATATACCACCAACCAGGTGATCAGCGTGGCAAAACCACCTGCACAATAAAAAAGAAAAAGGCTCCTCGCTGTTTCATCTGGGTAGCGTATAATCCAGCTTACCCGCTATGGGATAGATCATGGTTGCAATTATCGACATGCTTTTTTATGTTCGGGCTTAATTTAACAAGGCCGTTTTCATGAATCTGTCACCCGGTAAATTGAGAGAATCCAGCATATGCGAGACATCGATCTATTCCAGTTAGCCCTGAACTTGACGGCACCGCGGGAAGTTGTATCCGTAGACTTTGATGCAGATAAGAAACGTCTTGATATTCTACTGGATTTTCCTAAAGGTCGTGTATCCGAAGACTTTGCTGAGAATGATGGGAGGCCAGACGCAGTTGAAGAATCCTGCTGTGATATGTCACCGGCTTTTATCAGCGGCATCGGACAATACCTGCCGAAATCACAAATCACAAATCACGTTTGACAAATTTCATGTCATGAAGGTCATCAACAACGCTATGGATGAGGTACGTCATCAGGAACAAAAAAATCATCCGGAACTGAAGAAAACCAGGTATATTTGGCTGAAAAATTCCGACAAATTAAAAAAGAACCAATCAATACAGCTTGAAGAACTGAAAATTCCGAAATTAAATTTAAAGTCAGCCAGAGGGTATCGTTCGTCTCGAAATTATATCACCATGATCTACCTCATAGCGGGTAATCTGGATTATACGCTACCCACATGAAACAGCGAGGAGTCAAAAATTTGCTGCCTTTGTCAGGGAATGAAGACAACTGACGATGGTGGCGATGTCCAAAAGTTAGTTGAGATTCAAAAGTTTTACGCAAAATCACCTCGAAGTTTATCCGGAGGCGACTGTTTTTCGCCGCTGAATAGATACCCCAAATGTTGGTTAACGTCCTTCAAAGCATGATAGCAGTCTTCAAAAGCCGGAAGCAGCTCGTTATAAATCTCGACGTTTTCAGAAATTGGGATCGTCGTATGTCTTGTTTTGTGAAAACGTTTGATTTCAGTGATATCCTCATATACACCTGCTCCGATACCGGCAAGTGTAGCAACGCCGACACAAGCCGAATCCCATGAGATATTTGTGCTGACAATTGTCTGATCAAACACATCTGCAATAATCTGTTGCCACTGAGGATTGCACCATTCTCCGACCATTCTGATCTTTGTAAATGGTTCCAATAGTTCAATGGAATTTTTTATAATGCCAAGATTAAAAGAAACTCCTTCCAATATACTGCGGCAAAAATCGAATTTTGTATGGCTTGAGCGCAAACCTAAGAATCCACCCCTTGCTTCGGCATTCCACCATGGGGAGCGCTCGCCAGTAAGATAAGGCATAAATAAAAGTCCATTACTCCCCACTTTTGACCGCTCTATCTGGTGGTCAATAAACTGGTAGGTGCTTTTAAGGGGGTGGTGAATACCCGGTTCTATTTCTGGAAAAAATTCCTTCAAAAACCAGTCAACACACAATCCGCCAGCTAACATCGCTCCACCGTTGGTATAGAGATCTGGATAGAGGTAACTGGTTTTTGTTAATCGACAGTCAGGGTCCATATTTTGTGCAGAAGTGACTTGAGAGAGCCATGCAGCCCCTCCCAGATAGATGCACCCCTCACCGGGGCGATTTACTCCAGATCCGATGATCATCGCACGCCCATCACCCACTCCCTGTACAACCAGGGTATGAGTACTCAGTCCGCATTCCCTGGATGCCTCTTGCGTTACCTTTCCCAATACGGTCCCCTGCGGAACAACCTCAGGCATTTTATTTACGTCAATCTCTGCAGCGGCCAAAATTTCTTCCGACCAGCAGTTTTTATATATATCATATACCTGAGTAAAGCCGGCATCGCTGACATCTGTAACGAGCTGTCCTGTAAGCTTGTAATTAATATAGTCTTTTGCCTGAATAAATTTATATGTGTTTTGATAAATTTCTTGCTGGTTGTCGTGAATCCACATCATTTTTGTTACAGAGAAATTAGGACTGCTACGAATGCCAGAAATTTTATACAAACGTTCCGCATCCAACCTGGAAACCAACCGTTCCGTCTGTTGCATGGAACGTCTGTCCTCCCAAAGAATAGCATCACAGAGCGGTATTCCTTTATCACTTACCGGCAAGCATCCCATCATGACAGCGCATAGCGAAATGGCCACGACATCTTCCGGGTTTAATCCTGACAAAAGTATCGAGCAATTTTTACGAAATGCATTCCACCAGACATCCGGGCTCTGCCATATGCGATGGTCATCCCCTGAGCATAGATTATATCGAATGATGTTGTTGCGGACTATGTCACCTTCCAATGTGCACAAAATTGCTTTGCAGGATACATTCCCGAAATCTTGAGCAAGGATATATTGCGTCATCTTTGTCTCCTTTTATTAATATAGTTTACACTCTCAATAAGCCACATGGCAGTAACTACCTGCACAACGAAAATTGAACTCACATTATACAGCACTTTGGACGGAGTTTTTTGTAAAAAGACATATTGGGGTTGGTCATAAGAGCTGATTTAGTAAACAAGCCTATCATTGATCTATATAATTGCTTTCTAGAATCCAGCAACAACAAAAGATCAGACCAACCTGTCATTCCCCTTTGATAGCCCCTGATCTTCAGACCGCAATTGGTTTATCTTACTCTATTTTGGATAATTCTTGTGAGTTATAACCTGTTTTCTTCGAGTGGATTCCATTTATCGAATATTACCTGGTTGATACCACAATAGATCGTATTGCTGCTTTCCAAATCACTGATGAGCTTTGGCATCTTCTCCAGAGTAAATAAACATTGTTGTTCTATAACCGCAATGACATATGGTAAGAGTTTTTCATAAATCAGAGAGATACTGCCCCCAACATAGATCTCTTCGGGATCAAACATATGAATTAACAGGGACAACACCGACCCCAACACCGTACCCTTTTCTTTTAAAAATGATTGGAACTCCTCTTGACTGTCATTGATAGCGTGGGCTTTTCGTTCCCATCGTTGCAGATTTGTCAACTCTTGATTGTCCGCTTCAAACGCTTCAAGCAGCCCATTCAGGGAAAGATCTGTTTCAATACACCCTTTTCTTTCACAACATGAACAAATTTTTGTTGGATTTCCCAACGGAATATGAGAGATATCGGCGGCATAACCGTTTTTGCCACGTATAAGTTCTCCATTACAGATCACCCCCAATCCGATATTTTGGGCAATATGCAGATATACAAGATCCTTTACGTCCCGGTGCTGCTGGTGCATGGAAAGCGAACAAAAATGTGATTCACTATCCACATAGCCCTTCATATCAAAGATTTCATCAACAAGTTCAACCAGATCAGCACCCTGCATCATGGGAACCGAGCAGTTTATCAAATTGCCTGATATTCTATCCACAACACCCGAAACGGCAATTCCCACTCCAACACATTGGATTTGCTTGAACCAATCATACCCCGCAACTTGATCATACCGGTGGCGCGCCTGAAGAAGTACATCTCGTGGCGTTGTACAGGCAAGAATATCGTAACTGTTCTGAAATAGAATATTATTGCGAAAATCCAGGACTGCAAATCCCAGTACATTTTCCACTTGCAGATCCAGACAAAGCGAGCAAAACATTCCATACCGAAAGACCGATTTATATGGAACCCGTCCCACTCCGCTAACAGGTGTTTTTTCAATACGGAGGACATTCTTCTCTTTTAATGCATTGCAAATATTTGAGACGGTGGAAAAACTCAGTCCCGTTATCTGTGCAACCTCTTTCTTTGTCAGATCATCTCTAAAGCGTAAGGTGCTTATAACCTGCTTGATATTATTTGCCCTTATATCCGTGATATCCATTGTTCTTCCCCTTCTTGGACAAATCATACACCTGTCTCTGCTTGGATTTAACAGATGTGTTTATCACAATATTCACTCAATTTTCAACTGGTCTCCCCGATATTCTTCAGCATATGGATAACCGTTGAGAAATAGATACTTAAACTCTTTACTATAATCAATCAAGGAAGTGTTGCTTTTTTACATATATCTTACATTTCGATTTTTGTGTTGCAAGTTTTTTTCTTTTTTTTAAATGCTGAATTTGGACGTATACAAGATTTGAAAAAGGCTACCAACCTAAAGCAGGACAAAATGTGTAAATATCCGGTCAGTGCCCCATCTTCGCCTATTTTGGCCTGTTCACATAGCATTTGTATGCCACGCAGTTCCAAACAAACGAACATGGGGCACTGGCCAAACATTTACATTACCAACCCGAATATTTACCAAAATCTCCAGCTAAGTTCAAAAATATTATCTCATTCCTGCATTTATTTCATTGATGATTAAAACAGAAGGTGAAGAATGGATTCTTCATCGGTACTGAGATTTCAACAGAATAAGATCATTTGAACAAAATATAGATAATTATCCGCATTTTATCAACCAAACAAATCGGCTTGGAAAAAGCTTCGAAATTATATTGACATGAATTATTATAAGTATTATAAAAACACATATCAATATTAATTATATTGGTGCACCTCATAATGAGGCTATGATTACGGAGCTAAAATAAAAGATTCACCAAGCTCGTAATATAGCAATCCTTTTTACTCAAAAATCTATTTTTGGAGGAACAATGACTGTTTTTGACATTTTAACTGATTTGACATTTGCTTCAATATTAATTTTGTTTGGGCAATTTTTACGCGCAAAAGTCAGTCTTTTTCAACGTTTCTTTATGCCAGCCAGTATGATTGCGGGCATTTTAGGATTTATTCTTGGCAAGCAGGTATTGGACATTCTACCTTTTTCATCAGCAATCGGGTCTTACACATACGTACTTATTATATTGATATTCACCATTGTCGGTGTAAATGGTTTTGAGTCGAGTAAAGGCGTTTCCGCAGGAGAGGTGTTTAAGCGGGTGGCAAGCTACCAGCTATTTCGTTTTGTTGCTTATTTTATCCAATTTGCCATCCCTATTGCAGTCACCTTGACACTTTTGAAATGGCTTGTACCCGACATAAATCCCGGTATTGGGATCATGCTGGCTGCCGGTTTTACCGGTGGACACGGAACCGCGGCAGCAGTTGGAAAAACCTTCGTAGATATGGGATGGGCGGATGCCACCGATATCGGAATGACATTTGCGACAGTCGGCATCCTGGCTGGTATATTCGGAGGCCTTGCGTTTATTAAATGGGCAACTCGTAAAGGATACACTGCATATATCAAAGATTTCAGCTTTATCAGCGGGGATTTAAAAACAGGCTTAATTCAAAAGGAAAACCAGAAATCAATCGGCAATGAAACGATTTCCTCAGTCAGTCTTGATACTCTTGGTTTTCACATGGCAATTGTTGTAGCGATTTCAGGAATTGCCTATCTGCTTAATACCAAAATATTGTCGGTTTATGTCGTGAAAGGAATTCCTTTTTTCACAATTTCCTTTATCTTGGGTATGACTTTTTTCATGATTTTCCGAAAAAAGAAAGTATATGACTATATTGATACCCGCATTAACTTGAGAATATCCGGTGCAGCGACAGACCTTCTGGTATTTTTCGGGATTTCATCCATCAAGATCTCAGTGATTATCGCCTATGCCCTCCCAATGCTTGTTTTAGCCATCTGTGGCTTTGTTTGCATCTATATCACTATGCTTCCCCTGGGCTATCTTATGAATAGGGATAGTTGGTTTGAACGTTCACTGTTCTGTTACGGCTACTGCACCGGTGTTTTTGCCATTGGCTTTGTACTTCTGCGTATTGTGGATCCTGAAAACAAGTCGAGAACAATAGATGACACGGCCATGTCACCGTTCATTGGTTTTATAGAGATTCTGATGTGGACATTGATTCCCGCTGCTTTGGTATCCGGTCAGGGGTGGATTGTTGTCGGAATACTCTCTGCGGCAATTGCAGTCTGTCTGGCGACGGCTGTTTTTGGAAAAATGTGGTACACCCAACCATTGAGTGAACGTAAAGGAATTGATGTTAATGATTAGACTGAAATAGGAACTCGACAGGCTGTTACGGAATCCATTTTTTGGAAGGTATGTTACCACATATGCTTATTGATTAAAGAATGGATCACTATATATAGTGTTTTTATGAATGCATTTTTAGTTCTGTAACCGCCTGTCGATTGTTTAAGTGAGCTTTAAACGATTGGCCGATATAAAGTATACATCCGGGAAACTTCTGAAGCAAGGGAGACCGGGCAAAAGAAAAATATGCTTTTGGAATGTAATTATGAGAATAGAAAATCATCCGATATTGGGTTCCTTTGAGAAAGGGAAGAGTGTGGAGTTTACCTATGACGGCTGTCCAATGAAGGGCTTTGCTGGGGAACCTATTGCTGTGGCACTAAGGGCTGCAGGTGTTATTCAGCATCGGTATACCACCAAAGAACACAAACCACGAGGTATCTTTTGTGCTATTGGCCGGTGTACAGATTGTGTCATGGTTGTAAACGGCAGGTCTAATATTCGTACTTGTGTTACTCCATTGGAAGCCGGAATGGTAGTGGAAACGCAACATGGTACCAGGGCGGCTTCGGAGGTAAAAAAAACGCCTGATGAGAGGATTGCCGGATGAAAAGAATAGAATTAGCGATTGTCGGCGCCGGGCCTGCTGGTTTGTCAGCAGCCATTGAAGCTGCTCGGCATGGATTGGAAGTGGTCGTTTTCGATGAAAACCAGAGACCCGGGGGACAACTGTTTAAACAGATACATAAATTTTTCGGATCCAAGGAACACCGGGCAAAAGAAAGGGGCTACAAAATCGGCCAGGATCTGCTGAAAGAAGCGGAAGCGCTTGGTGTAAAAGTAGTGCTAAATACCATCGTTACGGGTATTTTTGACGGTCTGGAACTGGTGGTTGCCAAAGACGACTATGTGGAGCACTTGAGGGCAAACGGAATAATTATCGCAACAGGCGCTAATGAAAATATGATCCCGTTTTCGGGATGGACTCTTCCAGGCGTTATGGGAGCGGGCGCTGCCCAGACGATGGCCAATTTACATGGAGTACGTCCGGGGAAAAACATTCTGATGGTGGGTTCCGGT
Organism: Desulfocicer niacini; assembly: GCF_054657595.1. NCBI lineage: Bacteria > Pseudomonadati > Thermodesulfobacteriota > Desulfobacteria > Desulfobacterales > Desulfobacteraceae > Desulfocicer > Desulfocicer niacini. The sequence continues at coordinate 20,428 of NZ_BAAHYK010000057.1, read as the reverse complement.
AATGTGGGAGTTGTTGTAGGTTTGCAGCTTTTACAGGCTGGATGTAATCTTAAGGCACTGATTGATGCGTCACCTCACGTCGGCGGCTACGGAGTTCATGCGTCAAAGATCGCACGGACCGGCGTTCCCTTTTATTTGAGTCATACCATCAAGGAAGTATATGGAACCAATTCGGTGGAAGGGGCTATAATTGTCGGGGTTGACGATAGATGGCAGCCTATTCCTGGAACGGAAAAAAATATTGAAGTAGACACAGTCTGCATGGCAGTCGGTCTCTCTCCCATGTTCCAGCTGAGTAAAATCGCCGGATGCGAGATTGTGGAAGATCCGAGAAAAGGGGGATTCGTCCCCGTATGCGATGATTATGGTGCCACTACGGTACCTGGTATTTGGGTTGCCGGGGATGTTTCCGGAATTGAAGAAGCCAGCTCCGCCATGCTTGGTGGAAAAATCGCCGGGGCGGCGGCAGCAGTACATCAGGGATATCTGCAGGAAAAAGATTTTTCTTCCCGGTTTGAAGCCTTCAGGGGGAGTTTAGAACAGTTGCGGGGGGGACAATTCGGTCATAAGTTGAAAAATACCTTAGTCACCCACACGGAAGAGGGAATCCTTCTTTCCAGACAACTGCTTGACAGAGGCTATCTCAGTGAGGATGAAATCCAGTTGTTTCCCGGGGTTCCCGATCAGGCAACGCGGTTAAAAGGGATGACCCCAGTGATTGAATGCACCCAGAATATTCCATGCGACCCTTGTCGGGAGGCCTGTGTGAAAGGCTGTATTCATGTAAGTGATAGGATGACGGATTTGCCCACCATTAATCATAATGCGCAGTGCACCGGGTGTGGAATGTGCGTGGCAGCTTGTCCGGGACAGGCGATCTTCCTGGTCGATGAAACGTATAATGATGAAGAGGTCTTAATCGGAATCCCCTATGAATTTTACCCACTTCCCGTAGCCGGAGACGAAGGTTCTTTGACCAATAGGGCTGGAGAAAAGGTCGGAACCGGAAAGATTGTCAGAACCCAGAAAACGAAAGGGATGGACGGGACAGCAGTACTTTGGATTTCTGCTCCCAAGGAGTTATCAATGACAGCAAGATTTTTTAAACCTCTGGGCGCAGCTGCGGGAAGGGAGGTATAACTGTATGACAGATGAACATTTAAGAAAGCGTCCCGAAGGTTCCTATATTCCCCGGAATGATGATCATCTTATTCTTTGCCGTTGCGAAGAGATTACCCGTGGTGATATACGGAAAGCCATTCATAGCGGACTGAGAACAATCAATGAAATCAAACGGGAAACCCGTGCCGGGATGGGCCTTTGCCAAGGACAAACCTGTACCAGGATTATCCGGGCTTTTATCGCCTCCGAACTGGGTTGTTCTCTGGCGGAAGTAGGACTACCGACTCCCCGGACACCGGTCCGTCCTCTTTCCATGATGGTTCTTGCAGCGGACGGTATGAACAAGGAGGCTAACTGAAATGAAAAAAACGGCGGATGTAATCATACTCGGAGGGGGCGTTATCGGCTGTGCCATTGCCTATAACCTTGTAAAAAGAGGGGTAAAACCTCTGGTTATCGAAGGTGTTGAAATCGGGGCCGGAGCATCCAGCAGGAATGGTGGTGGCGTGCGTCAGTCCGCCAGAGACCCAAGAGAACTTCCTTTGGCCATACATGCTGTGAAAAATATTTGGCCTGGGCTGTCTGAAGAATTGGGTTGCGATGTGGAGTATTGTCAGGGTGGCAATTTAAGACTGGGTAAAACGGAAGCTGATGCTCGGGTATTAAGAAAAATGGTGGAAGACCAGAACAAGCAGGGGCTGAAAATGGAGCTGTTGGATAATGATTCGGTGAGGGAAATTCTGCCCTATGCTTCCAAATCTATTATTACTGCCAGCTGGTGTCCAACAGATGGTCACGCGAACCCCTTGCTTACCACCCTGGCATTCTATAAAAAAGCCTTGCAATTGGGCGCTGAATTCATAGTGGGAGAAGAAGCTCGCGAAATACGGATCCAAAAGGGAAAAATTGCAGGAGTACGCACGGATGAAGATATCTATGAAGCTCCTGTTCTGGTGAACGCTGCCGGAGTCGGATCCCGGAAAATGGCTCAGACAGTTGGGCTGGATTTTCCCATGCAGCCTTGGCTGTTGGAATGCCTGGTAACGGACCAACAGCCAGAGCTTTTTCCCCAGATGCTGGGAACAGCGGGGGCAGATTTCTATGGGCACCAGAGCAAACACGGCTCATTCGTTTTTGGGGGAATGACCGGATGGGAACCCTATGCGTTTAAAAATTCTCATGCGGTAACTAACAGCAATACGGCCCCTTGCTGTTGTCGGGCCATTCTGGATTATTTTCCATGGATGGAGCGGTCCAACGTCGTCCGTTCGTGGTCAGGATTTCTGGAGATAGTAGCGGATAAGATTCCGGTTATGGGGAAGGTCGATGAGCTTCCAGGTTTCATTTTTGCATCCTGTTTCTGCGGACATGGCTACGGAATCTCCCCAGCGGTGGGACAACTGATTACGGAATTAATTGTTGATGGTGAACCCAGCCTTTCTCTAAATGAATTCCGTTATGACAGATTTGTTCCTCGAAATTGAATTGACTGTTAGTGAACCAACGGGGTCAGGTTTGTGTTATTGAAGGCTGAGTTTTTTATCAGGCTCCATGGTTTTGACAAATGGCAATAACGCAAGCCTGACCAGATATGGCAACACCGAAAGTTGAGTTAAGCAATCCTGTTCTATTCATTTTCAATTAAGTATGGCTTTTTGGAGAGGAAAAAATGAGTACGAAAATTGATTTTTTGTATTTAAATGAACCAGAAATGGTGAAAGCAGGCGTTACGGACATGCATCACTGTGTTGAGGTGATGACCGAAGTTTTTCATCTGCTGGGTAAAGGTGATTATGTAATGGGCGGAAAAAACCAAAATTCTCATGGGGTTTTGGTAACATTTCCTGATAATCCCAAGTTTCCCAATATGCCCAAAAACGGACCTGACCGGCGTTTTATGGCAATGGCTGCATACCTTGGTGGGCGTTTCAACGTTGTCGGCGAAAAATGGTATGGTTCCAACCTCGATAATATGGAAAAGGGCTTGCCACGTTCGATCCTGATGTCGGTTTTAAATGATGCGGATACTGGCGCACCCATTGCTTTAATGTCGGCCAACCTGATCAGTGCTATACGAACCGGCGCAATTCCCGGCGTAGGAGCGAAATTCCTGGCCAAACCCGATTCAAAAGTCTGTGCCTTAATTGGTGCAGGTGTTATCAGTCGCACTAGCTTTATGTCTCTGGTTGACGTTTGTAAGGAGATGGATACCGTAAAAATTTATGATCTGTTTCCCGCCGCATCTGAGAAACTATCCGTATTTATTAAAGAAACGTATCATCAAATCAAGGACATTCAAGTCGTAGACAATTTTGAAGCCGCTGTTCGGGACGCAGATGTGATAAACATCGCTACTTCAGGTAAAGAGTATCCCTATCTCAATGGAGATTGGATAAAACCGGGTGCATATGTTTCGTTGCCTGCCAGCATCCGTATGGATGAGGATTTTGTAATAAACCGGGCGAAAAAGGTAATTGATAACTGGAAAATGTACGAAGCCTGGGAGGAGGAATTGGAATATCCCTACAGCACGGTTATAGGTTTGATAGGGACTTATTACCTGGACTTGATACATGAAAAAAAAATGGATGTCTCCCAGATCGTTAACTTGGGTCAGATTGTGACCGGTAATAAAACCGGCCGTCAAAACGATGATGAAATCATTCTCTTTGGAATGGGCGGCATGCCGGTTTATGATGTCGCCTGGGGCTTCGACATCTACAAAAAGGCCTGTGAAATGGGTCTTGGAACAACTCTTAACCTCTGGGATTCGCCGTATCTGTATTAAAGGGTGTTGAAAAGATTTAATTGACATATTATAAATTTAGCTATTTATGTTTGATTTTGGCTCTGTTTTATACCATTCAGACCCCGTTGACGGTGATGAAAAAGAGAATGAACAATCCCCCCAGCACCGCCATGGGTTCCCTGGATTAGAAGAATTGAGCCAGACTTAAAACAAATAGAAAGTCAGGCATCAAAGGAAGCTGCCCTCTTTACACAGGATGTCCACCAAATCTTTGCTAACGGGTAACACGTACCCAATTCACATAATTTCCTCCATAAACAAAAACGGCCTCATACCCTCTCTGGTATAGGGCCTTTTTTTTCTATGAGTGCTTTTGCATATACCTGAGAACCTTTCAAAATGGGGCTGAGCTTCGCAGCGGATTGAAAACTTGGTTCCCCTATTACAACCAGGAAAGATTCCACCAATCATTAAAAAACTGGACCCCCGATGAGATTTACTTTAAAAAGCAATCAGTGGTCCAGACCCTTGGATACCAGACCGCGGATATTGCATGGATCGAACTCTTTACGGCCATCCAGACTGGTGTAGTGGACGGAGATGGAAAAAATCGTTGAAAAAGAACTGATGGCTCAGATCCGTAAAAACGCCAGCAAGCTTTAATCATACTCCCGTTACGGGTTGGGATCGCACTGTATTTATTACCCAGCCCGTGAATTTTTAAACCCATAACACCGTAAGGGGGCAATGATGCAATTTATTGACTGCTTATTAAAAAAGCTGCTGAATATCTCATGTTTTATTCTGAGTATTGCCGTGACGATTCTGATGGTTACTGAAATCGCGGCCAGGCACTTTTTCGAGCATGCGTTCAGAGGATTGCCAGAAATTTATCTGCTGCTGGTAATGTGGCTTTACATGCTGGGTAACAGACCAGGGTGGCGGTGACCTGGGATTTCGTAAAGGGCTGTTTGAGCAGGGGAACGGAAAGCAGAGAAAGGGTCATGATCCAGGTATGGTTGATGGGCTGGGCCACCTGGGTGGGCAGGAGGTCATAGGCTTTCATCACCATCAGATAATAGACAAACGGATTCAATACACCTGCAATCAGGTAAAAGGCATATTCCCTTGATTCCAACCTGAAGATCTGATCGGCTTTGCCGCTGATAATGAGATAACCGCCCATGGCCCTTATACCTGGTGTCGACAGAAATGGGAACCCCCTTCAATGTGGGGTGAAAGGAAGGATAAGAACTTGCTTTTTGTCAAATAAAGCATCAAAAATCCCTAAAGCTTAAAATGTTACTCCACCCCTGATACAAGCACAATATGCTGGGCTTGCATCAGGGGAGGTTTGATATAGTCAAAATAAAAATCAAGCTTTTGAAAAGAAAAGAGAAACGATATTGATATTTGCTGGAAAAGTTTACAAAACTTCAAATTTGAGCTGATTTTGAGCATAGTCCACCGTAATCCTTCAAGCCAAATTCAAAAAAATCAACACCATTCATCAAATACCGGAACAGTAATTTGCGGTCATAAAGAAAATAAATCCGCAACCGTTTTGGAATGCTTATAACCCAGTGTTTATAGGGAACATTCTTTAAAACATTAGTCAGCAGCCATTCTCCATACTCAACAACTTTTTTCTGATGATAGGAAGGACAAAAATGTCTGCGCTTACAGGAAAATGCCAATAAATATTCATGGCCACAGTCTTCACAACGGACCCTGGCAAAACCGAAATGAAGATCTCCACAGTCCAAATATATATAAATCACATTCATGATATAAGTTCGCCAATAGCCGTACCGGGATTTATACATGTCGTTCCACACCTGTTCCAATTCTTCAAAAAGATTTTCGACACACTTGTAATATGCGCTTGCTTTAGGATTGCGCGGCTGGTAAACATTAAAATTATATGATGCTGATTGGGCCACAATATGGATCAAAATTGACATGAGCCTGTGAAGAATTTCATGAGTATTGCTAAATCTGGTGAGATTCAAGCGTAATGCACGTATGTGTAAGTCGATTCAAAATTAAATCAAAGGGATACCCATGGCTGAAAAACCGACATATGAAGAGCTTGAGCAAAGAGTCCTGGAATTAGAGAAATCCGATTTCAAGCACAAGCAGCTTGAGGACTCTTTACTGCTTACTGAGTTCGTTTTTGACAAAGTTGCTATTGGAATAAATCACTTATCATCTGATGGTAGGATTTTGAGCGTCAATGAACAGGTCACAAAAAAGCTTGGCTATACCAAAGATGAATTGTCAAAAATGGTTATTTCAGACATAGATCCAACCTTAAATCAGCAAAAATGGGAATCGTTATGGCAGACCCTATGTCGGAATAAATTTAACACAATTGAAACTGTCCATAAACGTAAGGATGGTAAAATTTTCCCTGTAGAAGTAATTACCAACCTGTTTGAATACAATGGAAAAAAATTTTCCGTATCTTTTGTTCAGGACATAACTGAGCGCAAGCAGGCTGACAAAAAGAGAGAAGAACTTGAAACCAAACTTCTGCAAAACCAAAAGATGCAAGCGATTGGGACCCTTGCTGGTGGGATAGCGCATGATTTTAACAATATTCTTTTTCCTATTTTAGGTTATTCTGACATATTATTAGCTGATTTGCCAGGAGATAGCCCATTCCGATCAAATCTTAAATGTATCCATGCCAGTGCTCTGAGGGCCAAAGCTCTTGTGCAACAGATACTGGCATTCTCACGCCAAGAGAAAAATGATCCTAAAATTATGAAGTTGCAGCCTGTTATCAAAGAAGTATTAAAACTTATCCGATCTACAACACCCAAAATGGTAGAAATTAAACAAGACATTCCCCCTGATTGTGGCGCGGTCAAAGCAGATCCTACACAAATTCATCAAATTGTAATTAATCTCACAACCAACGCCTACCATGCAATGGAAGAAACTGGCGGGGTAATGGAGATCAGCCTGAGAGAAGTCGAAATCGAAGAATTAGATACGAGCATTTCCGGCATGAAACAAGGGACTTATGCCTGCCTTACAGTTAGGGATACAGGTATAGGGATGAATAATGATTTGATCAAAAATATTTTCGATCCATTTTTTACCACTAAAAAACGTGGTAAAGGAACTGGGATGGGACTTTCAGTCGTGCATGGTATTGTTGCAAGCATGGATGGTTCTATTCAGGTTCATAGCGAGCCTGGAAAAGGAACAGACGTACACATATATTTGCCAGTGGCAAAGGGCATTTATCAAGCATTTGAGAACGAGGCCCAAACCCCACTCATTGGCGGAACAGAAAAAATTCTGATAGTGGACGATGAAAACGAAATAATTTCAATGGAAAAGCAGATGTTGAATCGTTTGGGATACCAAGTTACTGCCCGTACCAGTAGTGTTGAAGCGCTTGAATGTTTTCGTGCCAGCCCAGAAAAATTTGATTTGGTGATTAGCAATATCTCTATGCCAAACATGCCTGGCGACAGACTATCGGCTGAAATGGTTAAAATAAGGCCAAATATTCCTGTATTGCTTTGTACTGGGTTTAGTTCGGATATGCTTATGACAAAATCCACATCTTTTGGTATAAGGGGGTTTTTAATGAAACCGATTGTAATGAGAGATCTGGCCCAAAAGGTACGAGAAACGCTGGATCAGGCCAAAGACATTTTTCATGCTTAATTATCCTGGTCATGAGCTTTAAAGGGATCAATTGTTATCAATCATACCCCGGAAGCCCTGGACCAATTCTACCGGCCCTGCCTGCGGTGTCGGCCGGATATCAATTGGGATTACTATAACGGCAATGCATCGGGTACCCTTACGGTTCAGACGCTCTTAAAGATGATCTACGACGGTTACCTCAATTTCCATTCCGTTGCCGATCTAGCCGGGGAGTTGAAGGTCTCGGACCGCCACCTGAGAAAAGTATTTCATTGAAAATCAATATGGTTGTATAGCATAGATGTTTTATCTAAAAAAAGAAATAATATAAGAATGATAAAAGCGGAGAGTCTAACAAAAACATGCTGACGGGTAAACCGCAGATGTTTACGTTGCTCAACATAAGTGTTTCGATACGAGGAGAAAAGAAGCGAGTGAGTCTCAAAACTTTCCAACTTTCTTTTGGTTAATTCGTCCTTAGAGGAGACAGTTACAGAACAGGGTGTGAGACTGTAGTTCTTCATGGTGCCGATAAATCATCTGGTGCCCGTTTTTCACGTCTACGTCAATCCCTGAATGACCACGGCACACCTACTGTCAGCTTTGACTTTATCGGACATGGTGAGACGGGGGGAGATATTTCAGATTTCACATGACATGAAATTTGTCAAGCGTGATTTGTGATTTCGGCAAGTATTGTCCGATGCCGCTGATAAAAGCCGGCGACATATCACAGCAGGATTCTTCAACTGCGTCTGGCTTCCCATCATGCTCAACAAAGTCTACGGATACAATTTCCCACGGTGGCTTCAAGTTCAGGGCTAACTGGAATAGATCGATGCCTCGCATATGCTGGATTCTCACAATTTACCGGGTGACAGATTCATGAAAACGGCCTTGTTAAATTAAGCCCGAACATAAAAAATAATGTTGATAATTGCAACCATGATCTATCCCATAGCGGGTAAGCTGGATTATACGCTACCCACATGAAACAGCGAGGAGCCAAATTAAATGCAGTAAATGTGGTTCAAAAATCAAAGTCATAGATTTAAAAAAGCGTGGAATCTTAGGTCTACTATTGGCTCTTCCTATGTTTTTTGTAACTTGGTTTATTGCTCCTGGCGTATTCATCCCTTTTGTTATCTTTCTGTAGTTGTGTGCTTTGGGCATTTCATTTATCAAAAAAAAGACAGGTTCTCCTATTGGTGTCCCGAATGTTGCATGAAGACGGATAAAAATGGTAAGTTGTTGTAAACATAACCAATGTGAATATGATCGGGTAGCCGGTGGTTTTTCTCCAAAGCCTCGACAAAAAAGTTGACCTTCGATGCCCGGGAGCATCTGTACCGCATGAGCGGTGTGGACTTAACGTAAATTGATACCCCCAACGTTTGCAACGTTGGGGGTATCAAGCCGACCGTCATCTCAGCAGTGTCGAGATGAAACAACTTGATCCATCGTCGGAGTCGGACATGACGGTTACCTTGATTGTATCCACGTACTCGTAGGCGTCGTCATCGTCCATGACTTTGGCATGGAGCTCCACCTCCCCCGGGGTGGTGGGGGTCCAGTCGGCCCAGACATAGGAGTCTCCTTCCTTGACACTGGCCTGACGGAATTCGATGAGGTTCTCTTCTTCCAGTGGACCTTCTGTGAAAAACACATGTTTGAAGGAATACTGATCTTCATTTCCTACGATATGGAGCCTGAGGCGATAGGTCTGATTGCATTCAAGTTTTGCAGAGCCGTGGGCTGTGATTGCTTCCGTATCGTCTTCATCCTCAACAATCACGGCCAGCGAGTATTCGTCAAGGGAGAGGGACTCCTCCGAATTTTGGTCGTTTGCCGCACCCTGAACGATTGGTTCCGTTTTCACATCCATGATATGGATGCCGTTACCGGTCCAAGGCCAGTACCCCTCGTTATTTCCGGAGACGACTTTCGCTCCGTATGCATCTTTCCATTCATGAAGCTCATCCACGCTGTTATCCGGATCGACCGTTACGTAGAAACGGTAGGTCCCTTCCGTGCTCCAGCCGGTGGTGTCCCAGAATACCGCGGCTTCCTCAATGGAGGGCCCTTCGTTCGCCTCGTAGGAAAGCAGGCTTACCTCGTCGGTCCCGATGTCAATGCGGTCTCCGATCTCATATCCCAGATCGTCCAATTCCACCGCCTGGAACAGCACCGTGACATTGTCCACATCGTGCTTGAGCCCCAGGTTGTAGATGCGGGCCGTCAGACGTATGAGCTGCCCGGAGACCGGGGGGCCGTTCAATACGGGATACTGGTCCTGCCCTATAATCGCGTCGGCGTCACCATACTGCATGATAAACCCCCTTAAGCGCATCCTCGTATCCCTCTGGTTCAAACTATAGGACCCGTCGTCATTCTGTATAATCCGGAAGGGCAGGTTCAGGGCCGGATCGGGTTTGCGGCCGTACTGCTGCAGCCACCAGGATGCCCCCTGTGTCGAGCCGTAGGGATCCACGGCATGGGCGACCTTAAGCGTTCCGGTATTGGCCGTGTTGTACACAGCGGTGGAAAAGGTATAGGCTTTGTCCCCGGGCGAGGAAGGGATACTCAGCGTGATCCCTGTTGACGAGGCGTTGGTGTTTTTGGTGACGGTGGTCTGCTTTGTTGCCGATTCGATGCTCCAGTCGATCTCTGCTTTAATCTCGCCTTTAAAGCCGATATACCCATTTTTTGCAATGGGAAATTTGGGAGAGAAACCGATGCTGGCCGTCACCTCGCTGGAATTTCCATAACAGTTTTCCCAGGACGAGTTGTAGGTATTTCCCAGCTCACTGCTCCAGTTCAGCGCATAGGTCTGGTCGGTGCTGCCGAAATTCAGCATGGTCGGTGTGTTCAGGCAGCTCTCCACCGCAGTTCCGTCGGACAGCTGGAAATAACCGAGGTCTTCGGGAATGAAAGAGATGTTGGAACCGGCATGGGGATAGGTGAGGATATTGTTGTTCTGGTGCAGGGGCTGGTACCAGTCAGAGATATCCTTGCCCCCCATGCTGAATTGAATCCGGGGCCCCGGCACGGACACTTCCACCCTGCGGTAGGGGTAGTCGGGATCCTCTTCGTCATTATCATATCCCAGGACCAGGTATGACCAGATGTCCACCTGCCGATGGGTTCCCTTGACAAAGTCATCATGGGTGGTTTTGCTCCGGATCGACACGGTTCGTGAAGCATAACTACTGTTCAGTCGTTCAATATCGGTTTTGTGGGTTTCTGAAAAAACGACTTTCTGTGAAATTTCAGCTTCCGCAAACGGCGATTCGGGCTTGCCCTTAGTCACACCCCCCAAACTGACTCCGGCCGTAACGGTATAGCCACCGGCCAGCTTGGCCAGGATGGATGACGTGTCTGTCTGATCGCAGGAGAGGGTCTGGCCTTGCTCATCCTTGAATTCAACATTGAATTTGTCCGTGGCACTGACATTGACAATGGACCAGGGCCCATCCGGCCGGGCCGGATCATCGGGCAAATAGTCTATATGTTTGGGTGGCTCCTGAAAGATGTTTTCCACCACCACAATGTCGGAAATATCGAGAAGGAGTGGATACCCCAGCATCCAGCTGTCTCCGTCGGTATCCACGGCATGGATCCTCGGGGTCACCGATCCGGCCATGTTCGTGGACACAGACCCCGAGAGGGCAATCCCCGTGTTATCCAGAGTGGTTTCCGTTTGCGGATCAATGACCCTGACACGCATTCTCTTGCTGGAACTCGAGGCATTGGATTCAATGGCCGCAACCGCGATCTGATGAAGTTTTGAATCACTCTCCCCATCCGCGCCATGGCCTTGGAAATTTCCTGCGGTCATGTGAAACACCCACTCGTGAGAATCGTTTTCCCAGAAACGGTAATCCCGCATGATTGAAAAAGACACGTCATTGAAATCAAAAATTTTACATCTCAGCTGATAGGGGGTGGGAGATCCCGTGGCCTCCTGCCAGCAGGCGGCAATTTGGCGTCTGAAAGCAGTGTAGCCTTCATCGGGGTTGTATTTGAAAAGACCCGGCGCAAGATAGATCCTCGATGCGTGGGTGATACTGCCCCCCTCATTGATCCGGTAGTTGGCAAGAGTGGTCAGGGAGTCGGAGGCATTTTCGGCATATGCGTGGAGGCTTCTCACCGTCAGCAGGACGATTTCATCTTTTGCATCGCCGTTGATGTCTGCACAGGCGAGGTCACAATAGAATTCCTCGCCATACAGGGTCGACTGGAAGTGGCTTCGCTCCGCAAGTTGCAGATTTTCGGCATCGGTCTCCACATCGTAGCCATAAACATACAAATCCAGAGCCGCTGATTCCGTAGCCCCGCTTGTGCTCGGTGTGGCGATCACGGCCACGCAGATTTCGATTTTTCCGTCTCCGGTGACATCGCCCAACGCCACCTGAACGGTCTGGGACATGTGATGCCCGGTGTCCGTATTCATGGGGATCGGGAAAGATAATTCACCCAGCGTTTTACTCAGGGTATTATCCAGAACCGTTACCACAGAGGCCGAGTAGTCGGTACTTTTCCTGGCAATGACAAGATCATCGTAGCCGAATCCATTGTCATCCAGGGTTTCGTCGATATCCGCTCCGGAAGCACAATCCATATCCGTGTCATTGGCCACATACCCTGAAAGTTCCGTATTTAGGGTTTCAGTCCCGTCAGGCTCCCTGACGGCGATACTGATGGTGTTGGCATCCAGATGGGAGGTAATATAGGCCACCTGCTCATGATCGGTCCGGCTGAACCTGCCGGTTGTGGTCGTTATCTGGGATCTGGTGATGGTGGCATGATCAACTCCAAACGTGTTGATGATATTTTCATCAACCGTTCCCGCGGACGGTTTGGGCGACCAGCCCCATTCCCCATAGGAATCCTTTTGGGCCGTAACAATCGTACTTGAAACTGCATTGGCATCTCGTTTTCCCGCGATCACGCACAGCTCATGATCTGAAAATAAAATTTTATGTGGTGCCTGAATCGGCGCATCCGTTGAAAATCCCCATGCAGGCAACCCGGTGCATATTATTCCCGCAAGCCCCATAACAATTGTTTGAATCCACTGTCTCATTCTTATCTCCATAATCTATCAAATGGTCAGGCAGGCGATCCGGTTGATTGCGCCAGTTTTTTGCTTAGGGTACTTATCGACGCCCAACAGGTAAAAACAAGAAAAAAACATGTTCATTTTTGTTAAAAATGCCTGCAAACATATAACATATAGGAAGTTGCTTTTTCCCAAGCGAGGTATAGCAAAAGATGAGCAAATACTCAAGATGCCAGAATATGCCCCCAACCGGGCACGGCCACAACCTGTTGCGCTTGTATCAGGAGGGATAAACTTAAGTCAAGGCAAAAATCAAGGCCTGAAAAATTGGAGAGAAAATAGCTTGAGATTCTTGAGTAAATTTTGAAAAATCCCGGAAAATAGATGATTTTGGGCGTAGCCCACCGTAATCCCTCAATTCAATTTCAAAAAAAATCCATATGGTAAAAATTTGTAAAAAATATCCATTGTATTCATTCTATTTTCTGTCGATAAAAGTTCAGAGGAAAAGCAACCCCATAGATACGTCTATGATGTGTCGCTGCCAGGTTTGCCAACAAGAGCGTTTGATCGGAAAAATACCTGAATACGGGATTGTTGGCACTACCGATCAAATTCAATTAATAATGATTAATTTTTTTAACCCCAACATATTGTTTTAAAAATACTTGAAAAATTGAACCATTTCGGTTTTCAGCAGCGCGAGCCACCAACGAATCCAAGTGGCCTGTTTTACTCATTATCAACGAAAGATAGCCCCCACTGCACCAGCGTTTGAATAGAATATTCGGAATCGGCAAATACTGCATATTATCTTCACAGGTGGCGATAAGGCTCCATGCTTTGTTGTAAATACAGGTCAGTAGGCGATTTCCCCCTGCATTCTCTACCTTTTGCGCATTTTCTCGGTATGCTCTATCTCTTGATCGCATGTTCCTATATATATAGCCGCGTTATATCAAGATAAACGATTTGTTTTCCGCCTGCAGATCATGTTAGATGTATTCCTTTTAAATTTGTCCTGATTTACTTGAAATGGAGTTTGTTTTTGGACACATACATTGCAAGACGAATGATTCATTCATTGCCACTACTTGTAATGGTCATCATTTTCTCTTTTTTTGTCATACATATCATGCCGGGTGATCCAGTCAGAAACTTGCTTGGAGATAAGGCACCCGCTGAGCAAGTTGCCAGGATGACAAAAAATTTAGGGCTTGATCAACCTTTAGTCATACAGTTCTTTGCTTGGCTGAAAAATCTCTTCCTTTGTGATTTCGGAACTTCCATCACTCTGGGCGAACCAGCACTTTCGCTGATCTTAAAGCGCATAGAACCCACATTTCTCCTGGGGATTCTCGGAACCCAGATCAGTGTTATAATAGGTATCCCCCTTGGCATCTTTTCCACACGCATTCATGGGAAAGTGGTGAGAAATCTGCTCGCCATACCAATCCTTATTTCCATTTCTGTTCCAGCTTTCTGGACGGCAATTATCATGATCCAGTTACTTGCCGTCAAGATCCACCTGTTCCCTGTTGCGGGATATCATCCTATTGGCAAGTACGGCATTTTTAAAGCGTTTTACGACTTGCTCCTTCCCAGCCTGATTCTGGGCATTATGTATTGTGGTCAGATTGCGCGGATGACCAAGGTCGCAACCCTTGAAATATTAGGCCAGGACTATTTACGGACAGCTCGGGCCGCTGGCATGAGCGAGCGGAAAGTCATCTATTATTATGCGCTGAAAAATGCTTTGCCCTCAATCATCGTAGTTATTGGCTATAGTTTTGCCAGTATGCTTGCCGGGGCAGTGGTCATCGAACAAATATTCAACATCCCCGGGCTGGGCAATCTTACCATCACCTCAATACTCAACAGAGATTATCCTGTTATTCAGGGGACATTGATATTTGTCACCGTCATTTTCATCGTCATAAATATGCTTACAGACATTCTGTGCGCCTGCGTGAATCCCAAAATCAAACATGATATTGAGTAATGGAAACGATTCTTAAATTACGAGAGAAAACAAATGCGTATATTCTCACGGGAATCGTGCTTCTCACCATTATCTTGATGTTCAGCACTATCGGGTCGTTCGTCTCTGCCTTTGATCCTTTACATACGGCCCCGGCCATGCGGTTTACGGACCCAGGCTCTCTTCATTGGATGGGGACTGACGATGTTGGGCGTGATGTTTTTGCTAGAGTAATTTGCGGCATCAGAATTTCCATCACCATTGGTCTTGCCGTAACGCTTATAAGCGGACTCGTGGGTATTATTGCTGGCATAAGTGCTGCATATTATCCCATCACCTCAAAATTCATCATGCGTGTTGTTGACAGCATCATGGCTTTCCCTACAATTATCCTCGCTATCGTACTTTCCGGGATTATGGGAGCAGGCATGAGAAATATTATTATTGTCCTGTCCATTTCCTACTTTCCAATGATCGTCCGGGTAGTACGAAATGCAACAGCAGAAGTTCTTGCAACCGAATACGTCGATTCGGCAGAAGTCCTGGGCAAACCAGATACATACATTATCCTTCGCTATATACTCCCCAACATCGCCTCCCCGCTGGTCGTACAGATGACCTATACTTTTGCCATGGCCATTTTGAATGAATCAATCCTGAGTTTCTTAGGCGTTGGGATACAGATCCCGACGCCGAGTCTGGGCGGAATGGTCAGTGATGGGCGAAACTATATCAGTACTGCGCCCTGGATCATCTGTTTTCCAGGGCTCATGATTTCATGGCTGGTCCTTTCTCTTGATCTATTGGGGGACGGGTTAAGAGAATTAATGGATCCCAAGCGTATACATTTTGATTCTCAAAAAAACGTGAAGTCCCACAAGGATTCAGACTTTGCATCAGATGTTAAGGGCCGAGGCCTTCTGAGAATAGAAAGCCTGAGTGTTGTAGCTGCAGACGAAAAGCAGACAACTCAAATTGTCAGTGATGTATCCCTTACTGTCCATAATGGCGAGACAATGGGGATAATAGGGGAATCAGGATGTGGTAAAAGTATTACCGCAATGAGTATTCTGAGGCTAACCGAACCCAACGTCTATATCGATAAGGGGCGCATAGACTGGGGAAATATTCGCTTAAACCAGTTATCAGAGAGAAGGTTGCGAAAAATATGCGGCAAAGAAATTGGTATGGTTTTTCAAGAGCCTATGACATGTCTCAACCCGTTTTTTACAATTAAACAACAACTTTCCGAACCCATCAAGTTGCATCTTGGCCTGAGTAAGACAGAGATTCATAAGCGGTGTATCAGGCTCATGCAGGACGTGGGTATTAAGGATCCGGAAAAAACACTCAAATCTTATCCCCACGAACTTTCAGGCGGTATGTGCCAAAGGGTTGCTATCTCCATCGCTATATCCTGTAATCCCGAGCTTCTCATTGCAGACGAACCCACGACAGCTCTTGATGTCACCATCCAGGCACAAATCCTTGGAATTCTCAAGAAACTGATCAGCACCAATAACATGGCGCTTCTGATTATTTCGCACGATATGGGGGTCATTGCGTCTTTATCCGAGAATATAACGGTTATGTATGGTGGAGAGATTGTTGAACAGGACACAAAGGACAATATCATAGGCCAGGCCTCTCATCCATATACAAAAAACCTTATAAATGCTGCTGAAGAACTCTATAACGGCGCTGATGAGCTGACCCTTGTCGCGGGTAATGTGCCCCGTCCGGGAGAAAGTATCATGGGATGCAAGTTTGCTCCACGATGCACTTTCTGTACACAAAAATGTTACAGCGAACATCCCCCACTGACACAAAAAATGAGTGGGCCTGGGTTTGTAAGATGCTGGAATTGTAGTTGAATTATACATGAATATGTCAGAGAAAACATACGACCGCCTGAACAATGTTATGATGAAGGGAGATTCATGCAAAACGTCTCTCCCCTTGCTCGAAATTAAAAATATTTCTAAAAGTTTCGTTTCGAAAAACTCTAAGATTACGGCAGTAGACAGCGTCTCCTTTACGATACGTGAAGGTGAAACCTATGCCCTTGTGGGGGAATCCGGTTGTGGCAAGACAACAACCGGGCGTTTGATTCTGCGGTTGTTGGAGGTTGACGAAGGTGAAATCCTTTTTAAAGGCGTTCCCATAAACAAGTTGAGCAAACGGGAACTGCGTAAAAAACGACATAACATTCAGGTGATTTTTCAGAATCCGTATGGTTCCCTGAATCCAAGAATGAAAATTAGCACACTTTTGGCTGAGGCCATTTCAATCAGGGTTGAAAAAACTTCAGATATTCAAGCGGAAGCGGAGAGATTGCTTCTGAGCGTAGGCCTTGCTAAAGAGCATCTGAATAAGTACCCCCATGAGTTTTCAGGCGGGCAGCGGCAGAGGATCTGTATTGCCAAAGCAATTGCCACTCATCCAAAGTTGATCATTTGTGATGAGTCGGTTTCGGCACTTGATTTGCTCGTTCAGGCTCAAATTCTTGGTCTCTTGCAAAAACTTCAGAAAGAGCATGGATTTTCCTATCTATTTATATCACATGATCTATCGGTTGTTCGTTATATGAGTAACAGGGTCGGTGTGATGTGCAATGGCAGAATTGTCGAAGAAGGTACGTGAGATGATATATTTGAAAATCCACAACACAGTTATACCAAACTATTACTTGCATCACTTCCCACTCTCAAAAATGCAGATGCATTCGTAACAACAAATGTTCAAAAAGATACTGAGATCTATCAGAAAGCGCTTCGTGATGTAAAAGAGCACTCGAGCACAAAAAGAAAAGTAAATCAGGAACATTATGTTCTTTCAGACCAGTAATATAAACCTCTCATTCTTTAAAAAAAGGAGAATATATGAGCTTACTAAAATCCATACTGTTGTTTTTTTTGCTTGCGATAACTATCTCGTTAACAGCAGGCCAGGCGCTTGCCGTTTCCAACGGACCTCATTCCGGTGGAGAAATTACAATTGCACTTCAAAAAGCTCCTGAAAATCTTGATACTGATTATGGTACACAATGGGAAGCCACCCAGGTCATGAATCACGTGTATGAAGGTCTCTTTGAAACAGACGGAAACGGCCAGGCTCAACCGTATCTGGCTGAGTCCTACACGCTTTCAAGTGATTCGAAACAGTATGATATTTCCCTGAGAAAAGGCGTGAAATTTTCAGATGGCCATGAGATGAATGCTGAAGACGTAAAAGCCTCTATTGACCGCTGGTTCCAAATGAACCAGGCAGGTGCCCCTATCAAAGATAAAGTGCAAAGCGTTGAAATCGTAGATAGTGATACAATAAGGATCACGCTGAATCAGATTTATGCACCCATTCTCAGTATTATGGCTTCCCAGGTATCGGGTCAGCGGTTGTATGTGCGGGAAAAGAAAATTCTTGATCAATTTGGGGATAAAATCATTACCGAATTTGTTGGAACCGGGCCATACAGTATTGAAGAGTATGTTCCAGGGCAGAAGGTAATCCTTGTAAAAAATAGAAACTATACACCTGCAAAAGGAAAAATTTCCGGACTTACCGGTGAAAGAATTCCCTATCTTGATAAAATCACCATGGTTTTTGTGCCGGAAGAAAGCGTTCGTATTGCCGGACTTCAAAGTGGTCAGTACGACTTCATAGACGAGATCAACACAGAACAGTACGGTACGCTTTCCGATTATCCTGGCATCAAACCAGTTATATGCAATGATGGTACCATCAGTGTTATTGCTATCAACTGTGCCTTACCTCCATTTAACGACAAACGTCTGCGCCAGGCAGTGGCTATTGCTATTGATGATGAAGAGCTGGCTCAGGCGCAAATTGGTGATGAAAAATTCTGGTATGCTGAGGATGGAAGCTGGTTCAAAAAAGGCAACATCTGGTACGACGCTGACGCTGGCAAAGGTATGTACAACGTCCACGATGTAGCAAGAGCAAAAAAATTGGTACAGGCGTCCGGGTATAACGGAGAAAAAATCAGTATCATTGGCGACAAAGCACACACCTACGAAAGTAACGCTGCACTTGTTTTGCAAAACCAGCTTAAAGCTATTGGACTCAACATCTCCATTGACCTCTTTGATGGGGCAACTGCTTATGAATACTTGAAAAGCGGAAAGTGGAATCTCAAGATTAGCAGATGGAGTGATATGACTCCCGACCCTCAAAACTTTCAACCCTGGACAGGCACTAATGGGTGGATAACCGGATGGGATGATAAGGCATCACATGAAATGGATGCAATATTTGAAAGAATGGCAGTTGCAACTGATCAGCAGGAAAGATATAAAATTGTTCAGGAGTTTTATGTCAAATTCTGGGAAGAAGTTCCCTACATCAAGAGTTTCAATGATGTTCGCCTCTATGGTGCCAATGAACGGATAAAGGATTTCCAGGCGTATGGACAACCATTTTTCTGGAACGTATGGGTAGATAACTCAGACAAATAACAGTGCCCCCTTTTCAGCCGGGCACGTCTCGTGGAAGGTTTTCCAGATGATCGTGCCTGGCTGAGCCCTGATTTTTCTATAGGGTATAGGGCAAAAAACAGCATAAAACTAAAATCCAGGATTTATCCATGAAAAATACCAATGTATGGAGAATGACGACAGCTCTTGGCCTGCAGCATAGAATTGTGGGGGTACATTTTCTCGACTTTGAAGAAGATTATGACAACTGCAGAGTATCCCCTGCATCACATAGGGGACCCTACTGCTATCAAGTCCGGCAGGCATTGGACGGCAACCATTTCAAGGTAGATAAACACCTTGTCACCTGCGACTATGCACGTGCGGCCATCGGTCTGGTGAAACCTGACATTTCCATGCGTGAAGGCAGAAGCTTTGACTATTGTGGACTTGCTGAAACCCGGTCCATTGGGAAAAGCATTGCTGATGCAATGATGTACATTGAGCAGGATATTTATGGTGTTGAACTTGGTCCTCTGGAAGAAATGCAGCATGCGGATCTTGTTATCATGGTAGATTCTGCGCAGACTGTCATGCGGATATTCCAGGGATATGCCTACAAATACGGAGCACCACGGAATCTCAGTTTTTATAGTAACCAAGCCATGTGTTCTGATATGACATCAAAGGTGTTTCATACAAACGATATCAATATGTCATTGATGTGTAATGGCACAAGAAGATACGGAAAATTCGACGATGGAGAGCTTGCCGTTTCCCTACCGATCAATATGTTTAACACGCTTGCCGATGGCATTATTGAAACAATCAATGCGGTTCAGTCTGTTCCGGAAAAAAAGAGAATCATGGAAACCCTGACGCATAGCACAGGGCCTGCTTGTGAAGAAAACAGTATTTCCTGCAAAAAGGGTCAGCAATGCTCTGACGAAACGGCTCGATTCAATTATAACCCGGATCATACAGGCACATCAGGAGTGAAGAACAGCCTGGGTCTTGAAATAGATATGCGCTACAACTACGGCAAGGGCCTCTTGAAATATGACAACCACGTTTTGAATCTCCGCAAAAAGGTATGAATGAATTGGGTGAAGTGAAAAAAGGGACACCTATTGTCACACGGTAATTTCAGGTATTGTTGTCGGGGTTGCCGTGGATAATTGGAGGATGACTCAATCCAACAGCAAACATGCTGACGGATAAACCGCAGAAGTTTATGGAAGATGCCTTCAAGATCCTGTCCCTTGACCCTGTCCAGCTTTTTACCGACAAAGTCACGGTTCATGGAAACGTCCATGTCCGAAAGTCGTTGATAATATCCAAGTCGCCGTCCCAGGACGAAATTGTTCTGGGTCTGCTTGTCCATGGAAATGGCTTGCCCGGAAATGGGATGT
>NZ_BAAHYK010000056.1:0-30708 GCF_054657595.1 Desulfocicer niacini | reverse complement strand
GCTACCTTTTCATATAAACGGGCATGTCCTGTCGAACACAACAAATATAGGAAATGGTATTATACCGCCGCCCCAATTTCCTTTTCACTGAAAACAGCCACACCGTTCCTTATTAAAAGCGCCGCCGTCACCCCCTGGCCGGGAATCAACCGACGACTGAAAGTCCCGTCATAAATAAAATGGGAACCGCATGAGGGACTTTTATCCTTTAATATGGCCATGCGGATGTGAAACCGTTGCACCAGATCCAGGGCTGCCTGGGCACCTGTGATAAATGCCTGGGTCACATCCCCCCCTTCCGAATTGTGGATACAGGCATCGCCGGTGAGAACATCTTCACCCGAACCGGCTATAATTTCCGCAGGTGGTCTTGGGGTGGGAAGGCCACCTTTCACCTCGGGACACACAACAACAAGACGTCCTTCCTTGTGCCATTTCTGGATATATTTATTTTCAACAGGCTGTATTTTATTGTCATACCGCACAGGCAATCCCAAAAGACAGCCACTGATCAGAATTTTTTCCATAAGTTTTTTTTCCTGAAGAAATAAAATTTTTGTTGACTATCCAGTTTGCGCATGCAATGAATAGATATTCATTTTTAAATTTGAGAACAAAACACCATTTAACCCCAAAGGAATCTCATGGTTTCAAAGTTAAAAATAGATGTTTATACAAATAATTATAATAAAATAGACTTCATGTCCACAAAAAACAACCGCAGAAAATAAACATAAATATTAAAATGAAGATATATTCAATTATCATTTAATTAATTTTGAACAGCTGCCCGACCCCATCCCCCAGGACAGCCACCATAAGGAGAACCTCACCATGGCACAATTTATTTCCGATCGAAGGGAAATTGATTTTTTACTTCATGAAATACTGAATGCTGAATCCCTTGCAAAAAAAAGCGAAGACTTTGCTGAATTCAACAAAAAAACCATCGACCTCATTGTGTCCGAGGCACGAAATCTGGCCATAAAAGAAATACTACCCACCCAACAGGAAGGAGACCAGGAAGGCTGTACTCTGAAAGACGGTATGGTGACCACACCAAAATCTTTTAAACGCCTCTATGATCTGTTTAATGAAGGCGAATGGCTGGCCATGACCGAAGACCCGGAATGGGGCGGACAGGGGATGCCAAGAACCATTGCCTCGGCTGCCATGGAATATTTCAACGGTGCCAACTATCCCTTCATGATGTACCCCGGTCTCACCCATGGTGCCGGCAAGCTTGTTGAAGAGTTTGGGACCGATGAACAAAAAAAAGTATTCCTCAAAAACATGTATTCAGGTAAATGGGCAGGAACCATGCTCTTAACCGAACCCGGTGCCGGTTCCGATGTGGGGGCCTTGACCACATCTGCAAAGAAAAATGATGACGGTACCTACAGCATTACCGGTGAAAAAATATTCATCTCCGGTGGTGAGCATGATCTCACAGAAAATATCATTCATCCTGTTCTGGCCCGCATTGAAGGCGCCCCGGAAGGCACCAAGGGCATCTCTTTATTTCTGGTTCCCAAATTCCGAATCAACGAGGACGGCTCCCCGGGCGAATTTAATGATGTGATCTGCACCGGCATTGAGCACAAACTTGGCATCCACGGCAACAGCACCTGTTCCCTTGCCCTTGGCAGCAACGGCAATTGCGTGGGCACCCTGTTGGGCGAAGAAAATAAAGGCATGAAGGCCATGTTTGTCATGATGAACGAGGCACGGCTGCTGGTGGGATATCAGGGATTTGCCTGTGCCACATCTGCCTACATGTATGCCTTGAACTATGCAAGGGAAAGGGTCCAGGGGAAAAATCTGCTTGAGATGATGAACCCCGATGCCAAATCCGTTGCCATCATCAACCACCCAGATGTCCGCAGGCAGTTGATGAAGATGAAGGTATTTGTGGAGGGCATGCGAAGCATTCTTTACTATGTCAACTACTGCGCGGATATGGCCGCCATCGGTGAAACCACCGAAGAAAGAGCTAAATACCAGGGCATGGTGGAAATTCTCACCCCCATTGCCAAGGGCTATGTCACGGACCGTGCCTTTGAGGTGTGCAGCCAGGGCATGCAGGTGTATGGCGGATATGGTTTCATTGAAGAGTATCCCATGGCCCAGCTCCTTCGGGACTGCCGTATCACCCTGATCTATGAAGGCACCAATGGCATCCAGGCCATGGATCTTCTGGGCCGGAAACTTGGCATGAACAAGGGAAAACCGGTGATGGATCTCTTTGGCGAAATGCAGAAAACCCTTGGGGCAGCCAAGGCAATAGATGCCCTGAAAGACCAGGCAGAAAAAGTGGAAGCCGCCCTGAACAGCCTGGGGGAAGTGGCCCTGCACATGGGTCAGACTGCCATGTCCGCCAAGGTTCTCAACGCATTTGCCAATGCCCACCCCTTCCAGGATGCCGTGGGCGATGTGGTGGTGGCCTGGATGCTTCTCTGGAGAGCTTCAGTTGCGGCCCCCAAGATTGAAAAGGCTAAAAAGAAGGATAAACCATTTTATGAGGGTGTTGTTAAATCCCTTCAGTTTTTTGTGGAAACCCAGCTGCCCATCACCATGGGTAATCTTACGGCCATCAAGACCACAAGTTCCGTGGCTGTGGACATGGATGATGCTTCCTTTGGAGGATAAATTTTAACACACAGCCCAATTACAGATAAATTGTAAGACACAAAAATCCCCTGGCCTGTCAAAATTGGTCAGGGGATTTTTTTATGGACTTAAAGTTTAAACAAGGACAGGGGAGACGGACAAATGCCATCCATGACGGCCAGATCCCCGGCCGTGCAATAACCCTTGGAGACCCAGCCCTGTTCATAGCCCTTCTGGGTAATCACCTGGAGGTGGGTGTGGTAAAACCAGTTGCCGTTTTCGTAAAAATCCCCAATCACAGCAAAGGCCTCCCCCGCCCCGATGGCCTCCCCCACCGATGGTAATTGTTTCCGGTTTAAATGCCCATACAGCGAATAAAAGGTTTCAAATCCATCTCCATCATGGCGCAGCAGTACATTACCACCATAATTTCCCGGCCCTTCTTCATACTCACTGTGAACCACCGTGGCATCAAGGGGCGCATGTAAAGGGGTATCCAGATCCACAATAATATCCAGGCCCAGATGATAATACCGCTGTTCCTCACGCATCTGGGGGTAGCCATCAAGCAAGGGTTCCCGGTTTTCCAGGTAGGAGGCAACCCCCCAGGAGGCGCCCTGTTGAGCCATGGCAGTGTCAAGCCATTGCTGAAAAACCTTCTGGTCCTTAAGATCCACCTTGTCATACACCGGCGCACCGGCACCGAGATCCAGCACCAGGGGATCACCGATCAAATCTTTAAAAATCGGACAGATCTTTACCTGATAACAATAGTCAATATAGGGATATCTCATCGTACCTCCGGATCAGGAAATGGGAAAATCATTGGTTTTAACAAGCCCTGGCAGTACCAGGACCGGCCGACCATCGGAAGCCTCTTCAACACCTTCGGGAAAGACAAAGTCCGGGTCCATGGCTCGGTAATATGCAGCATTATAACAGGTGAGCTTCACCTTTACGGCATCCCCCTCCCGGATAAATACCGAGGTTAATCCATAATCCACCTCCCCCAGTGGGGTTGCAATGATGTATCTAGGAATTTCTCTGCCCGATCCTTCCCGTCTCACCATGGTGGCAATGTCAATGATATCATAGGAATCCACGGGATATTTGACATTCCATTGACGCTGGAGAGGAAGCCCTGCCACATACAGATGGTGAAACTCAATGCCGGATCTTCTAAGGGCATAGGCCAGATCATGCATGGCGGTATCGGTGTCATTCACACCGCCAAGCAAGGGCACATTGGCGTAAACGGTGATTCCCTTGTTATTAAGACGTCTTGCCAGTGCCGCATGGATGGGCTTAACGTCGCCGTCCTGTAAAAACCAGGTTTCAATCTCAAGACGAAGGGGATCGGCAATCGTTAACCGATTGAGATCTCCCAGGCTATTGATAACCCCAAGGGTATAGGCCTCGGGATTCAGAGCAAAGGCCATGGAACAAAGCCTGACGGCATTGACATGGGAAATGTCCTGCAGACGTCTCACAATCCGTGTAATATCATACAAATGATCCACGGTATCACCACTGGCAGTGATCACCACATCGGTGATGCGAAAGTCAGCTGCAATGTAAGCCATTTCCTTTGCTCCTGCCTGATCCGCTGTAATCAACACCCTTGTTTCATGGAGCCTAGCCACACCCTCAAGGCCGGTGTTCACCATGGAAAAACGGGTCTGGCAATTGGCGGACAGGCTTTCTTGGAGTTCCTGCAACTGTGTCTGCGTGGCCAATGCATTTTTCGGGGCCACCCGGGAAGGCCGATTCCCAATAAGCAGCGCATCATCCCCGATTTTTGCCATATACTGGATGTCAATGGTGCCTTCGGCATTGACCCGAATATTGGTCAATTTTTCAGTCAGGGGGGCAAAGGCCTTGAAATATGCCGGGGTATAGGGGGTTCTGATCCAGACAAAATTCTCATTGTCCGCCACCCGTTCCACGGCCCAGCCACTGGTGTGCCAATCCATTTTACCAATGGGAGTGGCCGTGCAGATCCGGGGCATGCCCCTGTCTGACAGATGAGCCCGGAGGTGCTTTGCCATGTAGATGCCGTCGGACAAGGGCTTCCAGTATATGGAGTTCCCATGGATGGGGCTGCAGGGAATGTAAATATAATGCAGCTCTGCCCCGGCCCCCCGGAGGAGATGAAACAATTTTACAAGTTCGGGGCCAGTATCATTGCAGTCACTTAAAAACGGAGTCTGGATATATACAGCGATGCCGTTTTTAACCAGATCCGTTATAATCTCAAGACTTTCAGGTGACACCTCATCTGGATGGATAAAGTGGGTGGCAAGCTCCATACGCTTGCCGTTCTGCTGGAGTTCCAGGCTTTTCTGTTTGAGATATTTAAGATAAGCCCCTTCGTTTTCCAGAAACAGATCCGGATAGTAAGCCACCGACCGGGTGGCAAGGCGCAGGGTCTGGACATGATCCACGGTCATGAGCCCGTCAATGGTGGCCGCCATGTTTGCCCGATTCATGAAAGGATCACCCCCGGTGACCACAATCTCTTTGATGGCCGGAGAATTTCTCACATGGGCCACCGCTGCCTGGACATCCTCCATCGTGGGATTGTTTTCATTTCTGGATTCTTTGTGCTTCCTGAAACAGAAACGACAGTACACCGGACAGCTCATGTTAAGCAGAAAAATAACCCGATTCTGGTACATCTGCTCCAACAGACCTTCATGGAACTGACCAATCCAGGTATTCACATGCCCCACGTTATCCAGTTCTTCCACAAAGGGCATGTATTGATACGCCACATCCCGGGAAACCATCATCTGCCGAATGGTATGCCGAGAAAGACGCACTGGATATTTATCCATGACTTTCTGGAGATCCACCCGCTGGTCATCGGGGATGTCAAGGTTGGTGGTCTCTTCCAGGCGTTGGGGTCCTTTAATGGAAAGATACCCATGCCCCGGCATTACCCGCTCCAGCAGTGCCACCAGCAGCATATGAGGCAGCTTCACACCATTTAAAACCAAATTACGAGCATGCCCACTGCCAATGGCATCAAACACCGCCGAGAAAAAACCCATGGCATCGTTTTCATGTTTTGCTGCCTGCAAGAGTGCGGAAAATTTGCTTTCACCATTTCCTTGTCCCACAATGCCAACAAACCCCCGGCCACAAAACTGCGCATTCCCGTAAAATTCCAGAAACTTAACCGCACCATCCACCAGACTGGACAATGACACATCTGCCTTTTTTTTTGAATGCTCAAACCGGATATTGAGCCACCCATCCAGATTCTCTTTCATTTTCTTAT
Organism: Desulfocicer niacini; assembly: GCF_054657595.1. NCBI lineage: Bacteria > Pseudomonadati > Thermodesulfobacteriota > Desulfobacteria > Desulfobacterales > Desulfobacteraceae > Desulfocicer > Desulfocicer niacini. The sequence goes on along the minus strand of NZ_BAAHYK010000056.1, from coordinate 24,815 downwards.
CTCTTCAGCTTTGTATAAATAATACACTGTATTTCCGGGAAACCCGAACCCCATGATCCCGCCAAGGCGTTTTTGCTCATTATTGGGCGGAATCCGGATCACCAGATATTCCCTGGAAACATCCATGTCAATTACCTGTTGCCAGGTATACTTCTCTTTTTCTAAACAGGTGTAAACCCCATGATCCAGCCTTAAAAAGGAGGATTCCCGGGGATTTCCATCATTTTCAATGACGATATAGCTCCAGGATGGATCCAGATGTTGCTTAATCCACAGAAAACTCTTTTTCAAGGGTCCGGAAGCCAAAAAATCTGCCACGCTGTTTTCACCTTTGCCTTTGTCAAGACGAAACACTCCTGTTGGTATGGGGTCTGTGCTGGTGTGGGGTCAAGCTTGAGTTATTTGGTGCTTTTCTTGAGATTCACCTTAAAACACAAGCGGTTGTAAAAAGCATAAAGTCTGATAAAAACCTCAGCCTTCAATAACGCAAGCCCGCCCCCGTTGCTCCGCCAGATGTGACGGCTGGCCCTTGTTGTGACCAAACCCGGAAGATCAACTCATGACTGCAGTAACCGGCAGTGAAATGGATCTACTTTTACAAAGACATCTTCTCCCCGTCGATAGGGTGCTCGTTTCACAAAATTAATGACATGCAGCACCTGCTTACCGGGAAGTTCCACAAAATAACTAACCTCGCCCCCCATGTAGCTGCGGTCCACGATGGTGCCATGGAAAAAATTCATATCTTCTTCCGGGGAGTGTTCGCTCTTATAACCAAGTTTCATTTTCTGGGCACGGATAACGATTTCCGCCTTATCCCCTTTTTCAAAATTACCCACCGGACTCACCAGACAGCTACTTTGATCATCTAAACGGACCTTCAGAAAATCGTTATGTTTTTCTTCGACCACGGAATTTAAAAAATTGGAATGCCCCAGAAAATCGGCAACAAAATGGTTAGCCGAATTGTTATATACCTCTTCGGGGGTTCCCTCCTGCTGAATAAAGCCATCCTTCATCACCACCACCTTGTCCGACATGGAAAGGGCTTCCCGTTGATCATGAGTTACAAAGATGGTGGTCACCCCCAGTTCCTGCTGAAGGTTATCGATTTCCCGTCGCATATCTTCCCTTAAATTTTCATCCAGGGCAGACAGAGGCTCGTCCATCAACAGCACATCCGGTTCAATGACAATGGCTCGGGCCAGGGCAATGCGCTGCTGCTGCCCCCCGGACAACTGGGATGGATTCCGGTCTCCTACCCCGGGAAGACGCACCGTTTCCAGGGCCTTTTCAACCTTTACCTTGATTTCAGATTTGGGAACATTGCGATACTTCAATCCAAAGGCCACGTTGTCAAAAATGCTCTTATGGGGAAACAGGGCATAGTTCTGGAAAATCATCCCCAAATTGCGTTTATGGATGGGGGTATCGTTGATCCGTTTTCCCTTAATAAAGATCTCCCCGCTGGTGGGCTCTTCAAGCCCCGCCAGCATGCGAAGCAGGGTGGTTTTCCCACACCCGGAAGGCCCCAGCAGGGTCACAAAAGCGCCTTCCGGAATCTCCAGATCCATTTTTTTCACGGCCACCACGCGGCCAAACCGTTTCTCAATTCCCTGGAACTTCACAAATGCCGGATTTTTTTCTTGTGTCAAACCACTTTCTCCCACTGTTTTCAATAAAGCCCCCGCCGCTTTATTTCCAAAACCGAAAGGGGCACTGGGTTATCCGATTATCATTAATCAGCCAGCCATAATCCGATCCCACTTTTCTGCCCAGTCCAGTTGATGGGCATTCCAATACTCCGGATCGGCAAACAGGTATCCGTCAAGTTTTCCGGTGGGGTCAAAGGCGGGAAGCTTTTTGACTTCTTCGGGCATTTCAACCTTGGTGGGATCAAGGCTTGTGGGATAGTTCTGTCCCTTGGCAACGGCGATGGCCGCATCCGGTTCCAGCATAAAATTGAGCAACTGCTGGGCCACCTCAAGATCGGTTCCCTTGAGCACATACATGTACTCCATCCAGGAATATGTGCCGTCCGGTGCAAGATATCCAATGGGATGGCCCTGTTTCTGCAAGGCTGCAACCCGTCCGGACCATGCCACCGTGGCATAGATATCACCATTGGCCAACAGACTCATGAGTTCAGATCCAGATGCCCAGTATTTCTTGATCAGGCCCTGCTGCTCTTTCAATGCATTCCACACAGCCTTTTCATCCGTGATGTTATTAGGGCTCTGCCCAGTGTGCAGGGCAGCATACCACATGTTTGTCCTGAAGTCCCCACCCCAGGAGCCAACCTTTCCTTTCAAATCTTTGTCATACAGCAGGGAAGCCCCAAGCTTTTCGGCTTTTTCCCTGGATATTTTATCCGTATTGTAGGCAATACCGGTCTGCCCAAGATCGTAGGGCACGGCGGAAAGGGTGCCCTTGGAAATTTTTCGCAGGGTTTCCGTCATTTTTGGCATGACATTTTTCAAATTGGGAATCTTGGCCTCATCCAGGGCCACCCCGAATCCAAGATCGGTATACCTGGCATAATCATACACGGCACTTAAATGGGCAATATTAAACTCTCCCCCCGGTGGGATGGAGGCTTTTACCTGGGTTAAAAAAGCATCCATTCCGGTGAAGGCCGCATCAATCACCTTAATTCCCGTGGCCTTGGTAAAGGGATCAAAGGCAAATTTTTTCAATGCTTCGGAGGTGGTGCCGCCCCAGGAGTGACAGGTAATGGATTTATCAGCGGCAAAGGACCGGCTCACCAGACCGGCGGGGCCAGCCATGATACCAAGGGATGCACCGACAATACCGACGAATTTAACAAAATCCCTGCGGGAGATGTTGCCGTTTCTGTAATTTTCATACACGTCGTTAATTTGTTTTTCCAAATCTTTTCCCATTCTTTTCTCCTTATTATTTCAGGTTAAACACCAGGTACATGGAAAATATTCGGCCAGCGCCCCATCTTCACCTATTTTGGCCAGACCACATAGCATACGTATGCTACGCAGTCCCAAATAGGCAAATACGGGAGACTGGCCAAACATTTATAAAACGGAAGCCTGACCCCGTTTGGGCCGACGGGGTGACCCATGTTGTGATCAAGCCCGTTTGTTTCAGATAGCCTTGCTCCCCCTGGCAAAGCGCCGGGTCACATAACCCGCAGCAAGGGGAATGGAAACGGTGAGAACGATCATAACCGCACCCAGGGCATTAATTTCCGGACTGATGGAATTTCTAAGCATACCGAATATTTTTACAGGCACCGTCTGATTCTGGGCCGTTGCCCAGAAAAGGGTTGCTGTAACATCATCAAAGGAGATGGTAAAAGAAAAAAGCATGCCGGCAAAAATGGCAGGTGCAAGCAACGGAAAGGTAATCTCCTTGAAAACCTGAAAAGGATTGGCTCCCAGGGACAGTGCCGCTTCCTCATATTCTCTCTTTATCCCCACAAGCCTTGCCTGGACAATGAGCAACACATAGGGCAAGGTGAGCACCACATGCCCGATGAGCAGCAATGCAAAACTTTTGGGCTGCTGCAGCCACCGGATGAACAGAAGCAAGGCCACCCCCAGTACCACCTCGGGAATCATGATGGGGGCAATGAGCAGCGTATTTAAAAATTCCTTGCCCTTGAAATCATATCGAATAAAGGCCATGGCTGCAGGCACCCCAATGGCTGTTGAAAACACCGCAGTAAAGCCACCCAGCACCAGGGAATTTTTGAAGGCATCCAAAATGGTGGCGTTGTGGGACAGCTTGACGAACCACTTGAAACTGAAGCCTTCCATGGGAAAGGTTCCAAATTGCTGGGGATTAAATGCCAGGATCACCACTGCGGCTATGGGTGTAAACATCCACACATAAACCAGCAGGGTATATAGTTTTATCAATGTCCATCCGGAAATCAGTTTTTTCATATTAGATCCTTAATCTGTTTTTCCATCACCCACATGGCAATGAGCAGCGGCCACAACGAAAAATGAAAATGGCATTATGCCTCCCCCAACGTCCCCCCCGCTCCGGCCCCGGAGCGTCGACGGCCCTTTTTCCAATCCGATCAGGTATTGCTCATGGATTTAAAAATCTGATTGATACCCAGGTAGCGGTTATAGGTATAAACAATTAGAATCAGCAGCAAAAGCAAGATGGTGCTGATGGCTGATCCAAAGGGCCAGTCCAGAGTTCCGATCACCCGTTTAAAAATCAGGTTAGCGATCATGCCGTTCCCCGGCCCGCCAAGGATCATGGGAGGCAGATAGGTACCGCAGGTAAGCACAAATACCAGAAGGCACCCGGCACTTACCCCGGGCATGCTCAAGGGCAGAGTCACTTCCCGGAAAGCCTGCCATTCTGTGCACCCGAGACTCTTGGCCGCTTCTGTCAGACTTTTATCAATACCGTCCAGGCTCACATAGATATTCATGATCATGAAGGGCAGAAGATATTGTAAAAGCCCCATGATCACGGCACCCTCATTGTACAGCATGGCAAAGGGTGTGCTGATGAGGCCCATCTTTAGCAGGACATGATTAATCAAACCGGAATCCCCCAGGATGTTAATCCAGCTTAAGGTCCTGATGATAAAACTGATCCAGAAGGGAAGCATGACCAGAACCATCAGATAGGGCTTAAGCCGGGATTCTGTCCTATAGAAGAAATACGCAGGGATATAACCCATGATCAGGCAAAGGATAACGGTTTCCAGAGCCACTCTCAACGTCTTTAAAAGAACAGATGGATAAAAGAAATCTGCGAAGAACTTGGCATAATTTCCCATCTGAAATGCAGGAATATCCTGACCACTGGGGGCTCTGAGCCAGAAACTATACACGATGACAAAACACACCGGAACCACAAGAAGTAAAAAAACAGCAGCCAATGAAGGCGATAGCAGCAACCACGGTTTCCATGTTTTTTCTTTCATAAATAAAATCCTGTTTATTGGGCCTTCAAACTCGATGATCAAGTTTTTTTTATATTGACATGTAATAGGGAGTTATGGGCATTATAGGTGGCGTTTCAGGTGCGTCCCGGCTTTGGCCGATAACGCCAATAACACAAGCCTGAGCCCGTTCTCGCAAAATCAGTAGAAAAAACTTAAACATTGAATCAAAGCAAATTCAACACTCAATATTAAAAACTACAAATAGCATACCCCTGCAAATATTATTTTGTATGAGACTGAATTTATAAGTTATTTAATCATTTAGGAACCCACAGTACACCTGCCGCACAGAAAAATTAATTCATAAATGAATCAATCGATCGATCATAACACGCCAGATTAACAGGCTATTGCTTTAGATTCATAGTTGAATCCAGCCAGAATATTCAATAAAACTCTACATAACAGGAATTTAAATAATTTTGATTTATTAGTGAATCAAGACTACCCGCTGAGGCGGCCCATGCCATGTTTTTTCAATTTTCTTACAACGGTGGGCTGACTGACTCCGAGAAAGACAGCTGCCTCCCGGGTGGTCCGGCATTGCTGCACCGCCTGTAAGAGCATATCATGCTCCACTGCCATGAGCTTTCCGGGAAGGTCGGTGGGATTTGTGGCGGCTTTAACCGCTGGGGGGCATATCTTTGGAGGGGCAGTGACGTGGATAATATAATCATCAAGTAATTTTCGATCGCACATGACCACGGCCTGCTTGACGATGTTGATCAACTCCCTTACGTTTCCGGGGAAGGCGTAGGATTTCAATGCTTCAAAGGCATTGTATCCCATATGCGTCCTGCGATTATATTTTTTATTGTACTTTTTCAGGCACAGTCTCACCAGTTCCAGGATATCTTCCGGCCGCTCCCGCAAAGGGGGAATTGACAAAGGAAAGGTATTCAGGCGATGGAGCAGATCCAGCCGGAACTGTTTATTGAAAACCCGCTGCTTCAAATCCCGGTTGGTGGCAGCGATGATGGAACAATCAATCTTCCTGGCAGTGGTCCCTCCAATGGGCATGATTTCATGGTCATCCAGGCACTTTAACAATTTGGCCTGAACACCCGGGGGCATTTCACCGATTTCATCCAGAAACAGTGTGCCCCCGGATGCCAGGGTAAAAAGGCCGGGTTTACCCGTTTCTTTTGCCCCGGTAAAGGCCCCTTTTTCGTAACCAAAGAGTTCCGCCTCCAGAAGATTTTCCGGCAGGGCAGCGCAATTGATCTGGATAAAGGTTTGGTTTCTCCGGGAACTGTGGGCATGAATAAATTTCGCAAGTAATCCCTTACCCGTCCCAGACTCTCCCTGGATCAGAATACTGGATGCGTCAATGCCGGAAAGCTTCAGAGCCAGGTGCAGGGTCTGTTTCATGGGATTGCTCTGGGCCACAATATTGTTTTCTTTTAATTCCAGCAGATTCAGCTCTGTGAGCTCATTTCTGATTTTTTCCGATTCCTGAAGGGTCCGGGTCAGCTCCTGCTGCATGTTCTCTATCAGGGAAATATCGCGTTCATTTACCACCACAAAGGCAATGTCATGGTTGTCATCAAACACCGGTGTTCCGGTAACCAGAAGGGTGTAGCCTGATTTGGGAGTCACCTGGACCACACTGACCTGCCGCCTTGTTTCCAGCACTTCCTGGGTGGCGGAGCGATCCAGTTTTCCCTGTTTTACCAGGGTACCGACCTTCCTTCCCAGCACATCTTGGGCACGTATCCCATTTAGTCTTTCAGCACTGCGGTTAAGCTTTAATATGCGGCCCTCCGCATCACAGATCATCAATCCATCGGCAGAGCGTTCAAAGATGGTTTCCAGATACTGGAATTTGCGCAGCCTGTCATCCATGGACCACCTGGCCGTTGAAAAGGGTCATAACCACTTTGGTTGCAATGATTTCTTCCGGCGGGATTTCAAAAATATTCCGATCCGTCACCACCATATCCCCAAGCTTCCCCACAGAAATGGAACCCAGAACACCACCGCACCCGGAGGCAAGAGCCGGGCTAAGGGTATACGCCTTCACGGCCTCGGTCACATCAAGGGCCTGTTCCATGTACCAGCCCTGCCGGGGGGTTTTATCCATACGTTTACGATTCACAGCAGCATAAATACCGGCAAATGGATTGGGATCGGCCACCGGAGCATCGGAACTGAGCATCAGTGGAACCCCGGTGTTTAATATATGTTTAAAGGCATAGGCAAATCTTCCCCGCTCTCCGACGCACTGGTCAATCATGGAAATATCCAAGCTCAGGTTGGCGGGCTGGCAAGAAACCGCCAGATTTTTCAATGTGCTCAGACGCTGAAGATCTTCGGGCAGAATCATCTGAACATGCTCCACACGATGGGGAATGGTGCACCGGCTTTTTCCCCGGGCTTCAACCCGGGCATACATGGCGATGATCTCATGGCAAGCACGATCTCCCACGGCATGGACCATGCAAGAAAGCCCGGCACTGTCGGCCAGGGTAACAGCGGCTTCAATATCGTCCACCGAAGTCAATGCCATGCCGTAATCCGCATCCAGATATTTCTCCGTGACCCATGCCGTGCGTGCCCCCATGCCGCCATCGGCAAAGAATTTCAGATGCCCTATTTTCAGCAATTCATCTCCAAATCCGGTGTGAAGACCCAGCTCCACGGCCTGGGTTGTCATTTCGCCGGGGAGGGACGCATAACAACGAAGCCTCAATTTTCCCCGGGCGTTCAGGGTCTGCAAGGCCCCAAGAGCCCTGGCTCCTTCTTTGCCTCCCATGAGACGAATATCATGAATTCCCGTCAATCCCAAGGCATGGGCCCGGGACATGCATTTTTCCATATTGGCAAGAAGGGCTTTTTCTGACAGTTCCGGCAGGGCATCCCGCACCAGGTTGGGGGCCAGCTCCTTGAGCACACCGGTGGGATTGCCAGTGGCATCCCTTTCAATCACCCCATCGGCGGGGTCTGGCGTATGTCTGTCAATACCGGCACATTCAAGGGCCATGGAATTGGCCACGGCCAGGTGAAGATCGCATCGCCAGATGCACACCGGATGATGGGGGGCCACCCGGTCAAGGTCAGCACGCAGGGGCATTTTGTTTTCCGGCCAGTCGGATTCATTGAACCCCTGGCCCAATATCCAGCTGCCGGGGGCAAGTTCTTCTACCCTTTCTCCAATGACATTTTCCATATCTTTAAAGCTGAAAATCCCTGAAAAATCAATACTATTAACATTCAGTGCCCACTCGTAAAAATGGAAATGAGTATCTGTAAACCCCGGCAGTACCAGCTTCTTTTCCAGATCAATTTTACGGGTGTCGGGACCTGCCAAGGCAAGGATCTGCCTGTCATTACCCAGGGCCTTAATATGTTTCCCGCATATGGCCACAGCGGTGGCAAAGGATAGGTCAGTATCCAGGGTATGAATCGTTCCATTGAACAAAATTAAATTAGGAGTGGAGATCATCAGATGATAAATCCTTCTTTAAAAGGGTCCGTCCTGTCAAGGACAAAATGATGAATACCGGTGACCCAGGCCCGGCCCTTTATCCTGGTGATCATGGCATCCAGATTATTGATTTTTGTTCTGCCCACAAGTTTTGCTTCAAAGGTGGTACCCAGGGGACTTGCATTGATATAGGGCTGCTGCATCTCTATTTTACCGTAATGGTGGAACAGGGTCAGCTTGGCGGCGGTGCCGGTGCCGCAGGGGGAATGATCCATGTGGGACTCGCCGTAGATCACCATGCCCCGGCCCGATGTTGCCGGAATCTCATCCGTTGAGGCATAAAACTCCGTGACATCCACGGTGTTAACATCTGGCCTTTGGGGATGCACCACCTTAAGCTGTTCATTGGCGGCATCAATGATCTTCATGCCAAGGTCCACCAGCACATGTTTATTTTCAATCACCGGAGAAATACCCAATTGTCTGGTATCCACCATGGCAAAAAATCCGCCGGTACACACCAGATCAATGGATATTTTCCCAAACTCCTCCACTGTAATCTCCCTGCCGGTATCATACACAAAGGAAGGCACCATATCCATGGCCACCGTTTCCACCTCTCCCTCCCGGACATTAACGGTCACTGTCATGACACCGGATGGCGTATCCACCGGCACCGTGTTTTCCCCTTCCTTCAGGACAAGATAGCCGCACTGGACAAGGGTCACCACCGCCCCAATGGTGGCGTGTCCACACAGATATGGATATCTTTTGGCATCCATATACAGGAGACCAAAGGCCGCATCCTCGGTCACATTATCCGTGACCATGGCCGCCAGGATTTCATCCCCCCTGGGTGCTCTGGTTAAAAGGCATCGAACCCCGTCATGATGGCTTTTGAAATAGTTGAGCTTTTCCATCATGGTGATGCCGGGAATCTCCGGCAGGCCATCCACAATCAATCGGGTCCCCTCCCCTTCTGTATGGGAATCAATTGTGGTAATGACATCATTAAAACGATCATATTTTTTTGGAAGGTGTTTGGAAGAAACCATAAAGAAACCTCACGGAAGAATTAAAAGGGCGTCTTCCCATTTTCCCGTTTCTAGAATTAATCAGGGAAGGCTCAGGCTCGCATTATTAAGATTTTTGGGCTTGGTCACAACATGGGCCACCCTTGGTGGGGTCATCAGGCTTGCCACATTGTAAACAACCCGGGAAAATGGGAATGCTCCCAAATTAAAATTAAAGCCCTCATCATCCCATCAACTCGCTTTAAATCTTTGCAACAGCTGCGTAAAGATCCAGCCCCCCATGGAACAACGGCACCCATCGACAGGTAAAAGGAAAAGAGTCTGCCAGATTTTTATCAGGCATGATAATAACAACTGTCCACCCCTTAAAATCAGATACCAGTTTTTCGCCGATTCGTTCAAACAGTGCCTGGATGGTTTCAGGACTTCCGATGCGTTTACCATAGGGCGGATTCAGGGCCACCACGCCGGGGTCAGGTCTTGCCGGGGTCAGATCAAAAAAATCCTTTTGAAATACAGAGATGCTGGAAGAAAAATCAAAGGTATTCACCGTTTTTTCCAGGGCATCAAGACATTGTGAATCAAGATCCGATGCAAAGATAAGCGGCTGCGAAGGCAAAACCACTTCCTTTGCTGCCTCATTTTTTAAATATTGCCATTGGTTCTCACTGAAGCAGGGCCAGTTTTCAAAGGTAAATGTACGAAACATTCCCGGGGGTATGTTTCGATTAATCATGGCAGCCTCCAGCGAAAAGGTACCGGAGCCGCACATGCCATCTACAAGGGCCTGGCCCGGGGTATATCCAGCCGCTGAAAGAAGCGCAAAGGCCAGGGTTTCCCTAAGGGGTGCGGCCCCCACATTTTTTTTTATCCCCCGCTTGTAAAGACCGTCACCACTGCTGTCCAGGGAAATCTCAAAGCGATCATCCACACCCCGGATCAAAATTCGCTGCCCCGCATCCTGAAGCCGATGGGCAACCAGAGCACCCTGCCCCGGGGGCAACTTCTCAAAATAATCAATAATACAATTTCCCACCCGACTGGCAACGGCATCACTGTGATATAATCGGCAATGGCTTGTGCTCACATCACAGGAAAAGGGCATCCCCTTTTTTAAAAAAAGTTCCCACTCCACTTCCAGGAACTTTTTTTCCAGGGTTCTGAAATTCTCCGCCTTAATGGTCCCGATACGCATAATAATCCGGGAAGGACTTCTAAGATAAAGATTGGCTTTGTAACAGTCTTCAACGCTGCCTGAAAATTCAACACCACCAGGAATCATGGTGATACTTTCTCGTCCGGGCAGCAGCTGCGTAAGTTCCCGGTGGCATAGTCTCTGCATTCCCGGCGCACAGGCGGCAAAGAAAACATGCTCCCTGGCGGTAATTCGTCTCTTGATTCTTTTTTCCAAAGCTGTTTTTTTCATTTATTTTATATATCCCGGCTTTTTTGCCATGTAAACAAGAAACTAAAAGGGGGTGAGCTGAACCCGTTGGCCCCGGCAACTATGCCAAACGAACCATTTTATAAGCAAACCGGGAAAATGGAAATGGGGCTGGGTCACACATGCGCCTGAAGCCACATCTCAAGCAGGGCCAGGTGCCACAGTTTGGAACCCTGGAGGCGAGTAAAGTGTTCATCCGGAGCATCCAGCACCCCCTGGACATAGGAACGGGAAAAAAGTCCCCGTTGACGGCAGGCATGGGAGTTGAGGGTATCACGCATCATCTCCAGGAATGGTCCACGCACATATTTCAGCGCCGGTACCGGAAAATAGCCCTTCTTTCGATCCACCACCGCATCGGGAATTAATCCACGGGAAATCTGCTTTAACACATACTTGAAATCATCTCCCCTGGGGCCCAGCTTCATGGCAGGGGGCATCTGCATGGCCAGTTCAACCAGTTCGTGATCTAAAAAAGGCACCCGGGCCTCCAACCCCCAAGCCATGGTCATGTTATCCACCCGTTTGACCGGATCATCAACAATGAGGGTGGTGACATCCAGACGCAGCACCTGATCAAGATAATCGTCCGCACCCGGCAAGGACAGAAGTTTACCTATCAAAGCCGAGGTGTGATCATCTCCACGGTATGGTGCGGTAACTGTCTTCAAAAACTCCGGATGATCCCGATCAAAATATTGTCGTGAAAAGCGTTCCAGGTCATTGCCCACTGCCTGCACCATGCGTGGATACCAGAAGTAACCGCCAAAAACCTCGTCTGCTCCCTGGCCACTTAACACCACCTTTACCTGTTTTGAGACCTGCTCGGCCAAAAGGTAAAAAGCCACGGCGTCCTGCCCTACCATGGGCTCGGCCATCTCGGCAATGGCCTCGGGAAGCCGCGTGATCACCTCCTCATTGGGAATGATAATCTTGTGGTGTCGGGTGCCATACATCTGAGCAACCTGATCAGAATATTCAAACTCGTTACCCTGCTCTTCAGGTTGATCTTCAAAACCAATGGAAAAGGTAAGGATATCCTTAACCCCCTGTTCTGCCAGCAGCCCCACAAGCAAGCTTGAATCAAGCCCCCCGGAAAGAAGCACGCCCACAGGCACATCGGCAATGTCAAGACGACGTTTCACCGCCCGCTGAAGGCTCCTGTGAATCGCTTCCTGCCACTGTTTCTGACTTTTTGCCCGGGACGGGCGCTGGGCATTGAGATTCCAATACGGATGCATTCGCTGGGTCCCATCAGTTCCAACAACCAGTGTATGACCGGGAGCCAGTTTCTGAATCCCCTTGAAAATGGTGCGGGGTGCAGGAATAACTCCATGCAAAGTAAATTGATGGTGCAGTGCCACAGGATCAATGGTGGTATCCACATCCCCTGCTGCCAGCAGGGACTGGGTATTGGAAGCAAAGCGTAATCCACGCCGAGTGACATTGTAATAAAACGGTTTAATTCCGAGACGATCCCGGGCCATGAACAGTCGCTGACGTGGAGCATCCCAGATGGCAAAGGCAAACATGCCGTTAAAACGCTCAACACACTGATCACCCCATACCGCATAGGCGTGCAAAATCACCTCACTGTCACCGGCTGAACGAAATAATTCCCCCTGCTTGATCAACTCACGTCGAAGCTCCGGATAGTTATAGATGGTGCCGTTAAAGACCAATGTAAGGCCTTGTTCTTCTGCCACCAGTGGTTGATTGGCGTGTTCGGAAAGATCAATCACTTTTAGCCTGCGGTGTCCCATCCCCACGTGGCCGTCACATTTAAAAGCCCCAAAATCGGGGCCACGGCGCTCCAGGCGCGTCATCATCCGTTCAATTGTACCGACCGCTACTCTATTCCGGTCAAACCTTATCTCACCACAAATACCGCACATTACAGATGCCTGATCTCCCTGTAAACAATATCATAATAACCGCCACGGGCGGAGTGTTGTATTTCGTGCCCCATGTCCGCCCACAATAAAGATTGAAAATGCCAAGATGCTGCCCCTGCTTTAATACCACATGAGCCAACATTTTTGCTTCTTATCTCATAAGAAGTCAGATTATGCAAAATCCAGGCTTGGTCACAACATGGGCCACCCCTGTTGGGAGTCAGGCTTGCGTTATTGACACATTCACTTAAATTTTATTTTAAATACAAAACCTTACCAAGAACACAACAACACAAACCTGACCCCCTTGGCCCATCAAATATGATAAATGGCCCATGCTATGACCAAGCCCGAAATTTTCAATTGCAAGGCACAATTGACGGATCTTTCAGATTAAGGTACAAAAACAAAAGTGGCCTTGATCACGACATGGGCCACCCGTCACAACCTGGGCCCCATTGGCCCGCTAAATCTGACGGGCCAATGGGGCCAGACTGGAACCAAACCTACAAAAGCAGAACAAACTCTAACCATTAATATATAGGAGTATTTCATGGCAGGCGTCAATAAAGCAATTATAGTTGGAAGACTTGGGCGAGACCCGGAAATCCGATATTCCCCCCAGGGAATGGCCGTGGTAAAATTGGCCGTTGCCACCAGCGAAAACTGGACAGATAAGAATACGGGTCAAAAGCAGGAAAAAACAGAATGGCATAGAATCACCGTATTTGGCAAACAGGGTGAAAACTGCGAACGGTATCTTTCCAAGGGCAGCCAGGTTTATGTGGAGGGAAGACTTCAGACATCAACCTACGAAAAAGAAGGACAGACCCACTATTCAACTGATATTATTGCCAATGTCGTTCAATTCCTTGGCAGCCCCGGCGGTGCAGGTGGCGGTGCTCCCGGTGGATATCAGGGGGGACAGGGCGGTGGTGGTGGATATCAAGGGGGGGGATACCAGCCCCCGAAAGCCCCCCAGGGTGGTGCTCCCGCCGGTGGTGGATATCAAGGGGGACCAGGACCTGGCGTCAGCCCTGCAGATCCGGGCATGACTGGGCCTCAGGGTGGGGATGATGACATCCCGTTCTGAAAATGACCTAACATAAATATGCAAACAAAATGGCGTAATTTATTTAAATTACGCCATTTTTAGCTTACACCGCCATGACATTGTGTAGTAAACACTACCCCACCCACGTCATGGACGCGGATATCACGGATGAGGCAGAATCCCCTCAAATATTTTTCCCAGAAAATTACATATCCCCACCGGTTCATCAATAAAATATCTGCCCGTGGAAAAACTTTTTTTGGCATTTTCAGGGGGCTCAACATCCCGACCAAGGACAAGAACCGGACACTCCTGATTTTCAAGCCCCAACTTTTCAACCACCTCTTTACGCGGCCTTTTAAAATCCACATGGACAATATCAATGGCTGCTTTCACCTCCATGGAATAGGCAAAAAAACCTTCCACAACACCGCAACCCGGGCAATAATAGGGGCCTTGGCCATCGGCATCCATCCAGGGATTCAACATAAAAAGTGTGTGTTTTTCCATTTTTATTCTCCTGTTAACGATTAAAGCTTTCCCAGCGCAGCCCCTGAAATACAACATGATAAGAGTAGCCAATGAATACCAAATAGTCCATAAAGAAATAAGGGGCTTGGTCATTTGCCAGTTTACGTTTATTGGAGCAACAATCACATTTTTCGGGAAGTATTGCCCTAAAAGGGGCTTGGTCACAGCATGGGCCATTTTGGGGTAAATACCCCATAAATGACTGTCCATGCGAACCCGCCGCCAATGGTTGACATCCCCTTCCAAGGCCTGTATTATCAATAATATAGCGGCATGGGATATTTTATTTCCATTTGATGCCCGTCATTCAGGAACCTTAGAGCGTCCCCCCACGGTTCCATTGTCGCATCTTTATAGACGACTCAATATTTGTGACTCCAAGGAGTTGCGATGAATACAGAAAATCAACAAAAACTATTCCGCACCATGGCAACGCCAGCCTTTTATCCCCATGAGACATCCCTGATAAAATCATTGGAAACCCACATCTCAAAGGTATTTTTAACCGGCCCATATGCCTATAAAATTAAAAAACCCATGGATCTGGGGTTTCTTGATTTCTCAAGCATTGATAAAAGGCGATTCTATTGCGACCAGGAAGTCATGTTAAACCGCAGATTAACCAAAGATATCTATCTGGATGTTGTTCCCATATCTTTCAAGCAGAATACATATGTTCTTGGCGGAAAAAGAAACATTGTGGAATATGCTGTCAAAATGCGTCAATTAAATGATTCCCACTCATTGTGCCGGATGATAAATCGCCAAGAAATCAACCGGGACGATATCACCGATCTTGGTCAAAAACTTGCTCAGTTTTATGTGCATGCACCCATCAGTGAACACCTGACTGCCGAAGAGGGATGGCAAAATATCCTGGAGGCCTGCCGTGAAAATTTCAGACAAACCCAGGCCTTCAGCAAACCCTTGCCTTATAAAGAGACCTGGGAAGCAGTTCAGAAGGCAACGCTCTGCTTTTTACAGACCCGGAAATCTTATTTCATTCATCGGTTCAAGACGGGAAAAGTCCGGGATTGCCACGGTGATCTGCGCACCGAGCACATATACTTTACCGATACGGGAATTCAAATCATTGACTGCATTGAATTCAATGAGCGCTTACGTCATATTGACATGATCAGTGATATTGCCTTTTTGTTGATGGATCTGGACTTTCGTGGAGTGCCTGGGATTGGGGACGATCTTTTAAATGAATACCTTAAAATCACGGATGATTTAAACGGTTTTTTAATGCTGAACTTTTATAAATGCTATCGTACGTTTGTAAGGTACAAAGTCAATTGTATTTTTCTTGCATCACCGGAAATAACAGCCCGGGAACGGAAAGAAAAAACCCTGGAGATGCACAAACACCTTGATCTTGCCCATGAATATGCACTTGAATTTTCCCGGCCCGGCATCTGGATCATCTGCGGAATGCCTGCAACGGGAAAGAGCACCATCGCCAACGCCCTGGGCCAAGCCCTTGAAATTGAACCCCTGCACTCCGATATCATTCGCAAAACCCTTTTTGGCCTGGAGCCCCATGAATGCGGCGGCACCCGGTTTAAAGAAAAAATATATTCATCGTCAGGCACACAATTAACCTATAAAACTCTTTTACACCGTGCCCGACAGGAGCTCGCAAAGGGTTCTTCCGTAATTCTGGATGCAACCTTCAGCAGGGCAAGTCAGCGTGAGCAGCTGATTGCCCTTACAAAAGAAAAGGGCATAACACCTGTTTTTATTGAGTGTCAAACCCCAGAAAGCATCATGAAAGAACGGCTTTTAGAGCGGCAGTTCACCCCATCGGTTTCCGATGCCAGGCTTGAAAATTTCAATGCCTTGAAATCTCGATACCAACCCCTTTCCTGTGACGACAGTATTCGTCATATCATCGTAAATACCGCACTTCCCCTTGAAAAATGCATCCGGCATTTATTAGTCAAAGCCTTTGGGAAAGCGAAAGGAGGAAAATATGTTTAAACGTATTCTGGTTGCAACTGATATGGTAACGCAGGTTGACACACCAACATTGACCGCCATTGACCTGGCAAACCAATATCAGGCGAACTTAAACATCCTCCATGTTCTGGAATCCGCGTCCACGGTCAACCGGGATCTGGTTCAACATTTCAGGACAAATGAAGAGATACCCGTCAGCCATGGTTACCTTGATGAAGTCAGGTCAGCATTGAAAAGGACCTATGGAAACGCATTGATGCCATCTGAGACAAGGCAGTTAAGCATCTGCACCGGATATCCCTGGGAAAAAATTATCTTTCATGCAGACACAACTGATGCAGATCTCATCGTCCTTGGACCCCATTCAGGAGCGGCTGAAAAAAAAGGCGTCATCCGGGTGGCCGGAAAAATAGGAAGTACGGTCCAGGAGGTTATCTCCCGGCAGGATTGCCCCGTGATGATAGTCAACAACGCCGTTAATACAGAAAAACTTAAATTTAAAAATATCGTTGTGGGAATAGATTTTTCCCTGTCGTGCGAATGTGGATTATGCGTTTCCGTAAAATTGTCCCAGAATTTCAATTCGATCCTGTATCCTTTTTTCATGCTCCCCATTCTGCCCTATCCCAAATACAACCGCTCCAATTTCGAAACAGATATGGAGATTCTTAAGGAAAAACTCAAAGAGTTCTGCCACACATACCTTGATGGCACGCCGCACAACTACAAAATATGGCCCGGGGTTCTTCCCCATAAAGAAATATTGAAATGTGCAGAGCAAATAGATGCCGATTTAATCATTCTCGGCTCTCATACAAAAGTTGCTTCCGGCAAGTGGTATGGTGGAAGCGTTGTGGAACGGGTCAGTTTCCGGGCAGACTGCCCTGTTTTTGTGGTCAATGACCCCAAAGTGCTTCAAAAGTGGGAGGACATCCAGATACCACAGTTAAATGAAGCCTCGGCTGCGGATCGCTCCATTCATCTATTCAATAGGGAATCAAAATAGGGATGGGTCACCGCATGGGCGTCAGGCCCTCAAAATAGAGTCTCATTGCCGAGCAAACCGGGTATTGGAAAAATGGGTTTCAGCGGTGGAACGACAAGGATTAATATCAAGCCCTCCCCGCCGGGTGAATCTGGCCTGCACGGTGAGAAACTCCGGGGAGCATTGATTTAAAATATCCATGAAAATCAGCTCCACGCAATTTTCATGGAAACCTTCGTGCTGCCGGAGGGAAATAATATAACGAAGCAAGCCTTCGTGGTCCATGATATTGCCCCTGTAATGAATCATAACAGTTGCCCAGTCGGGCTGTCCGGTCACCGGGCAGTTGGTCCTTAAAAGATTTGAAAAAAGCGTTTCCTCCACCTTGCCGGGGAGTGTTTTTAAAAAAGAGGGGTTCAACTCATATGCGTCAATTTCATCTTTAATTTCAATGCCATCAAGGCATGTTCCCCGGGGTGGTTTGATTGCAAGCATGTCAAAGGCTTCGGGCATAAAAAGATTGACTTCCACCCTTAACCCTCCCCCTGGCCCTGCAACTGAATCAGTCCCTCCAGCTGAAGCTGCACCTGAATATCCTCCTTCTACCCTGCCTGAACCTGAAGCGGCCCCGGCCTGGCAGCTCAAATCTCTGATAATGGTTTCTTGGACGTTTTCAGGTGATTCAAACCGGGTGAAATTAAATGAATTGAGGTAAAGCTTAAGGGATTTGGACTCAATAATGTTTTCACTGGTGCATGGAAACAGGATCTCACCTGCGGCAACACAGGGTTTTCCATTTTTATCCAGCCAGGACACTTCATAGGCATTCCAGATATCAACCCCATAAAAAGGAAGCGATTCAGTAATTCCCAGGTTTTTTCTGGCATCCCGGCGTGGTACGCAAAAAAGTTGTGATGGATCGTAGGTTTTACTGTGGCCCACCTGTCTGCCCAAGGGAATGCCGGAGGCTGTATTTTTTTGCATGGGATTATTGCTCATATTTTGTAACATCAAGTCCTTCTTCATGGCGCAGGGCAAATTTTCTCTCATCACAGGCCCCGCAGGTACCACAATGAATCTCTCCACCCTTGTAACAGGTCCAGGTCCGGCTGAAATCAAGCCCCAGCGTTCTGCCAAGATCACCAATGTCTCTTTTATTGAGATCCGAAAACGGAAAACAGATACGAACCTTGCCATCGGTGCCGATATGAACGGCATCGGAAAAGGCTTTGTTAAATTCCGGGCGACAGTCCGGATAAATATGATGATCCCCGGAATGGGAACCCAGAAGCACCTCAGAAGCATCCACCGATTCGGCATACCCGGCGGCAATGGAAAGCATGATCCCGTTTCTGAAGGGAACAACGGTGCTCTTCATATTTGATGCCATATAGCTTCCATCCGGAACCGCATCTCCGCTTGACAGAAGACTGGAAGAAAAAAGTTCATTGATAAAGGGCAGTGAAATAATCTGATGGCGCACCTTGAATTTTTCACACAGTTCCCGGGCCATGGGCAGTTCCCGGCCATTGTGTTTGGAGCCATAGTCAAAGCTTATGGCTTCAAGGGTTTTTCCCTTTTTCAGGGCATCTGCCATAAGCACGGCTGAATCCATGCCGCCGGACAGGACAATTATTGCATCAACCATGTCAAACTCCTTGCTGGTTGTTAAAAATCAACGTATGAAGACGTGGTGAGAAATTATAATGATTTTTCACACAAAAATCCCATATCATAGAAGCACGATCCAGCTGTTCATTCCTGTGGGCACCCAAGGGCATGATCCATACATCGTTTGCAAGGATATGGTATTTTTTTATAAAGGCCTTCACAGCTGTAAAGTCTTCCCTGACAACAAATTTAAAACAATGTGCAAGGGCTGTGTTTTCCGGGATATAATGCCAGACATCGGAAAGATACTTGGGTGAGCAGACCTTAAAGCCTCTGGAATCCTCCGGGATTAATACCTTTCCACTGGTTTCATATTGAACGGTCAAGCCCTTTTCAATAAGATATTTTTCCAGACAATGCAAACCGGTATTCCATTGCAGATAGGGTTCTCCCCCCGTGATCACACAAAGGCTGTTTCCAGATGCCATTATTCTGGCTGCTACGATTTTAATGGATATCCATTCACCCGGTTCCCAGGCGTGCTTGGTGTCACACCAGGGACAAAGGGGAGGCAGACATTTACTGAGCCGCAAAAAACAAGCAGGTCGTCCCATAAAGGGGCCTTCTCCCTGGATGGATGTGAATATTTCCGAGACTTCAAGGGTCATATCCGGCAGGGGGAGGGGCGGGTAAGATTTAACATCCAGGCCAGATTCAGGGGATAAAAAGCCTTTTGAAGACGTAAATTCATTTCCGGGTTGCAACCCACAAACAGCTTTAAAGCCACCAACTGACTTCAACCCATCAGCTGGATTCAACGTGTCTCCAGGCTCAGACATCCGGGGTCACCGTTGCCCAGGAATCCGGAGTCTCATAAAGCTCAACACTAGTCAGCGTCAAATCCCTGGCCTTAAGACAGGCAGACAATTCCTTAAAGATATAAAGGGCCATGTTCTCTGCCGTGGTGGGCAGATCCGTATACTCTTCAAGATCGTTGAGAAAACAATGATCATAGCGGGAGAGAATCCGGGTTTCAACAATTTTTTTAAGGTCCGTGAAGTTCAGGATCATCCCGGTGGGCTGAACTTTGCCGGAAATGGTGATCTTTAAACAATAGGTATGCCCATGAACCTTGCTGCACTTGCCGAAAATCTCATGGTTTTCCTGGTCGGTGAGGGTTTTGAGGAACAGCCGATGGGCTGCATCAAATTTAAACTGTCTGGTAATTGTAAGCATAGCCACCTTTTCATGTTGCCCGGGCTCCGGCACCATGATCTGATTATCATTAGTGAGGGAGAATTTATTAAGCGGGATTCCACTCGTCCGCCATAAAAATAAAAACCTGCAAAAAAAACAAAAAGGGATTATACACGTTTTCAGGAATGGATCAACTCTATTTTTTCAGTCGTTGATCTGATTTCAGCCTTTGCATTTTTGGGGCTTGATCATACCATTGCCCGGACCTCATAATTGGGGAACAAGCTCATAAGGCATAGCGGGCCGGATGACAGCATCGGCCATTTGGGGGCGGGGTCAGGCTTGCGTAGGGGGGGGGCACACCATCGGCCACATTGGGGTGGACTCAGGCTTTCGTTATTGGCAATATCGGTGGTTTTGGCCTTTGCACAGGCTGTGGTCAATAACGCCAGGAACACAAGCCTGACCCCGTTGGCCTGAAAAACAGCTTCATAGAATGCTATGATAATGCCGAAAAAATTGGGAATACGTCCTGTCAAAAGTAAATATTCGGCTTATTCACGTAAATGTTTGGCCAGTGCCCCATATTCGCTTAGTTGGGACTGCGTAGCATCCTATTGCTATGTGAGCAGGCCCAAATAAGTGAAGATGGGGTGCTGGCCGAATATTGACTGTCAAAACCAGCGAAAGAGATACGACATCATGGCACCCAATCGCCCATGCTGTTTTAATGTAGTAGACCCGTCAAAAGCTTTCAGCAATTCAGGTCGTTTGTTTAAAATAAGCAGGGCTGCCATTTCCGTGGCATCCGCCGTCAAACCGGCACACTGCGTGAAGTGTGCTTTTTTATCATGCTTAACTTTTTTGGACAGTACCCGGCAGCAGGTGGCACCATTTGCGGCCTTAAATGTATTGTGAAGGGCAAGGCCGCTTTTTCGCATCTCCCGACGATGGGCATAGGGATTACTGTTTCCGATAAACAGGCCAGCACCCAGCACCGCTCCGCTCAGGGCACCGCACAGACAGCCGCTGTCTCCCATGGCCACGCAGAAAGGTGCGGCCATGGCCACGGCCTGCTGTTCGGTAAGCCCCCCGTTCAACCCTTTGTTCAAGGCCACAAGCACGGCTTCCGAGCACAAAAGCTGTCGGGTCTCATACAGATTTCTGGCATATTCCTTCAGGGAAACGGCAACATCCATGGCCGCGGGTTTGCCCTCATTTTTCATGGGGCTAAGTATCAAGGGTTCCATGGCTGTTACTTCACACTTTCCGCAGGGAAACCTGCACCCTTCCAGGCAAAAATACCTCCGGTGTACCGATATACATGTTTATATCCCAATTTGGCGGCCCAGGCGGCACCATTGTGGCTCCGGGTGCATTTGACAAATCCGCAGTAAATCACAAGGACCTTGTCCTTGTCGTTTCCCAGCAGCTTAACATAATCGGCCTGGGATTTTCCGTCGGTCTCATTGGCATCCCACTGATTCATGTCCGGAATGGGAAACAAAAACTGAACCGCACCGGGCACATGATTTTTTTTGTAGCTGGCTTCGTAGGGCATGGTGTCCACGATGACCATGTCTTTACCCTCGTCAATCCATTTTTTCAGCTCAGCGGTTGTCACTACATCATAATTACCCCGCTGGATTTCGCGCACCAGCTTCACTGAGTCTGCTTCTTTTTCCAATTCTTTTTCAAACTTATTGCCCAGAAAGGCAGATGCAGGGGAGGCAACGCTCACCACAAGACATGCCAGCACCATCCATTTAATAGCCTGTTTCACATTTTTCATCTTTATTGCTCCTGTTAATTGAACTTTTTTTTGGGGGGGAGATTTAAAATATCTTGCACTTTGGGCCGGGTCATTATTCCCAGAATTTCCCGACCTGCATGGATTTGGACAAATAACGACCACAGATCAGCCCGGCCAGACTTCTCTAAGACCCTTCATAAACATCCAGTTAAAGGGCCGGGGACGAATGCATTGATACCTGCGCCAGATATAAAGAAATATAATATCTGCCAGCATGACACTATCCCGGACAAATGCCTGCCTCAAACCATGAAAGGCCTGTGCTTCAAGATCTTCAGGACCAAAACAGCCACAGTCCACATCCAGTCCCATGTGAATGCCATACCCGAGAATTATCATAAACAAAATCGTCAATCCACAGATGATGGCAAGGCTGCCCCTGACATCCATGAGGATAAGGACACCTGCCACCACCTCAAGAAGGGGCAGAAAGACCGCCAAGGGGTAAATAAAGAGGTCCGGCACAATGCCATAAGCCTCAATTAAAACGGCAAAAACCCGGGGTTCCACCAGCTTGGTCGCTCCGGCATAAATAAAAACAATGCCCAGCAGCCATCTGCTCCACAGATATATTTGATTGATAATTCTCATTATCAACGGGGTTAGCACGGATACTCGCCCTGGTCCAATTGATAATGTTAATCTACATTCAGATTCAAAATTGAGATGTTCTATCAGGCATCTTCCAAAAATTTTATGGGTGAGGGGTCAAGCTGAAAAAGGGTGGGCATCTAGCCTCAACTGATGGGTAAGACACGCCAGATGATCCCTGGGATCATGGCTCACAAACAAAATATGGGTATTGCTATTATGACTGATATAATCAATCAGGGCAAGCACCCGAGCACGATTGATGTTGTCAAGCCCCTGGCAGGGTTCATCCAGAATAAGAATCAACGGCAATTTCACCACGGCCCGGGCAATGAGGGCCAGACGCTGTTCCCCATAGGAAAGATTGGAAAAATATGTCTGGGCTTTATCTCCGAGATCCAGCAAATCAATCCACTGGTTTGCCACGGCAATCTGGGTGGATGTGGGGGTATCATAAAGGCCGATGGTGTCAAAAAAGCCGGAAAGCACCACCCCTGTAAGTGTCACACCCGCCCGGTAATCCCGATGCAGCTCCGCCCCCACAATGCCGTAATGCCGCTTGATATCCCAGATGCTTTCCCCACTGCCCCGTTTGATGCCAAACAAGGTCAGATCCTGGCCATAGGCCTTGGTACTGTCTCCGGAGATGAGCTTCAACAGGGTAGACTTGCCGCAACCGTTTGGGCCCAGAATATGCCAGTTTTCCCCGGGCTTGAACGTCCAATTCAAATTGGTGAAAACCGGGATATCATTAAAGGACACCGATAGATTTCTTGCCAGCACAAAGGGGGCTTCAGGGTTCAGATGATCATAGGTGAAGCAATCGGGCAGATGGTGGGGCAGACAAATGTCATGGTTATTGAGATCCTGCCATTCCTGGGAACCCACCACGGCATCACGTTTTCCATTCAGGGCAATTTTCCCCTTTTCAAGATAAATCATGTTTTCAATGGCACAGGGCAGATCCGAATGATAGAAATCCACCAGAATCACCGCTGTGCCCTGGCCGATGATGGTATTTATAATGTGGGTAAGCTGTTCCCGGGACTGTATGTCCAGACCGGCATAGGGGGCATCCAGTATGAGCATATCCGGATCAGCTGCCAGGGCCCGAGCCATGAGCACCTTGCGGATTTCTCCGGTGGACAGAATTTTAAAAGGTTTTTCCAGAAGATTCCTGATGTCCGACAATTCAATGGCCGCCGTGCGGTTCCGACCATATCCGATGATTTCTCCGGCACTGCGACCCCAGTCAATGCCCCCTTCCATCTCTTCGCTGCAGTCATTTTTTCGATCTTCTTCCAGAATATGTGCTTCCAGGTCAAATCCCAGGAATGACACCCGGGATGAAAGAGTCACCTCCCCTTGGTCCGGAACAATGCCCCCTGTGAGCACTCCGACCAAAAGGGATTTACCACTGCCGTTTCTGCCGCACACCAGGAGGGATTCTCCCCGGGGCAATTCAAAATGATCAATGGTGAGGGTGAGATTATTCTTTCCGGCATGGGTAAGATTTTGGATCTTCAAATGCTTTTTTCTCCTGATGAATAAGACTTTGGGGCCTGGTCATGGGCGGGCAGTGAAATCAGGCTTGGCTTATGGACCTTATCGTCTCCATCCATGCAAACCGAAAATTCCTTGGAATATATGGGTTCACAAATTAATTCAAAAACGGATAATCAATCAATATACCCCCGGGACCGGGGTTAATTACGGGAACAGTTCCAATGATGTCCCGGCAGTTCCAGGTTTCATGGATATGTCCGCACACGGCAAGGCCCGGGTGCCGGGTTTCAATAAATTCCCGGATGGCCCGGCTGCCAAGATGCTGGTTGTTCCGGGCAAGATCCAAACAGTTCATGGGGGGGGAGTGGGTAATAAGAACACAGTTATCAGGCGCTTTGGCAAGCAGAGCTTCCGCCACATCTTCTGGTACATCCACAGACCACTCACCAAAGGGGGTCACCGGGGTTGAGCCGCCAATGCCAAAGAAGGTCTGCCCATTTACGGTGGCTGCCTCTCCATGAAGCATACTGGCAGATGGCCACGATGCACAGGCCCGGGAAAGCTCATCAGGACTTTCATGATTTCCAAACACAAGCAAGGTTGGCGTTTCAATGATGGCAAGACTGGCAATGGTTTTCTCAAGGCCTTTGCGGAAGGTGGCATAATCACCTACACCAATGACAACATCCGCCTGCCTTGACAATTCCACAATGTGCTTGCAGACATTTTCATCACAATGGACATCACCAAACAATAATAATTTCACAAATCCATCCTGTAACTCGATGATAAAGTTTTTTTTTATATGAAA
>NZ_BAAHYK010000055.1:0-31694 GCF_054657595.1 Desulfocicer niacini | reverse complement strand
TCCTGCCGGTCTAAAGCGCAGGAATTGCGGACAGGTTCATCCTCAAACAGCCTGCGCTTTCTTACAATCGGCAGGGCAAACGGCCTTATATCCTTCAGGTCTGAATGGGCCGGATAGGGGGCCCGTTGGAGGCTATACTGTCGCATCTTCATATGAAAAAAATGGAATTTCAATGCACAAATCCATAGCCCTTTCCCAGCTGTCTTTTAAATACAAAGGCGCAGGCACCTTTGCCCTGACAGATGTTTCTTGGTCCCTGAACCCCGGGGAATGCGCGGTGATCATGGGGCCGTCGGCCTCGGGTAAAACCACACTGTGCCGATGTCTAAACGGCTTGATTCCCCAGGCATTGGAAGGTACCCTCACCGGGGATGTCATTGTGACGGGAAAGGATGTTTCTCTTTTCAGAACCCAGACCCTGGCAAAGGATATCGGGTTTGTCATGCAGGACCCGGAGACCCAGATTGTGGGAAGAACAGTATTTGAGGACCTTGCATTCGGCCCCAGGAACCTGCTGATCCCTGCCCGGGAAATTGAGCAGAGAATCCCTGAGGTCCTTTCCCAGACAGGCCTGGCCGGTTACGAGAATCGTTTTACCGCAGACCTGTCAGGAGGTGAAAAACAGCGCCTGGCCATTGCCGGAATTCTGGCCATGGAACCTTCTATTCTGATCCTTGACGAACCGGCATCGGAACTGGACCCTGCCGGACGTGACAATCTTTATCTTCATCTGGATCGACTCAGGCAATCAAAGGGTTTAACTCTGATCATTGTGGAGCAGCAGATAGAAGACATCCAATCCATGGTGGATCAGGTTTTAATTCTCAATGAAGGCCGGGTGGTGGAACAGGGCAGGCCGGAACAACTGAAACGTACATGGGCACCACCCCATATACCGCCAGCTGGCCCCATCCAATCCATGGACCTTTCACCATCTGCCACTTCGGCATGCCTTGAAATCAGGCATCTCAATTTCAGATACACCCCGAAGGCCCCGGTTCTGAAAGATATTAATTTTTCTGTGTATCCAGGGGATTTCGTGGCCCTCATGGGACACAACGGAGCGGGTAAAACCACCCTGGTCAAGCACCTGAACGGACTTATACCCTGCCATGCCGGCACCATACTGTTTAAGGGTAAAGACATTAATACATTCAAGAGTAAAGACCTTGCCCGATCCGTTGGATTCATCTTTCAGAACCCTGATCACCAGATTTTTGAAAATTCCGTGGAAAAGGAAATTGCATTTGGGCTTACAAATATGGGCTATTCACAAGAGACAATTGACCGTACAGTGAATGACACCCTTGAAAAGACAGGCCTTGAACCCTTACGGCATCGTCATCCCTTCAGCCTGGGAAAGGGAATGCGCCAGATGATTGCCGTGGCCTCCATTGTGGCCTTGAATCCCGGCATCCTGGTGGTGGATGAGCCCACAACCGGCCTGGATGCCGCCGGTACCAGCCTCATCATGGATCTTATCCAGCAACTTCATTGCAGGGGCACCGCCATTGTCCTCATCACCCATGATATTGCCCTGGCAGCCAGATATGCCAATCGTCTGGTGGTCATGGGACAGGGGGCACTTCTATTGGATAAACCCATGGGAAAAGGGCTGGAAAAAACTGATGTGCTGCAGCGGGCAGGCCTTATCCCGGACAGCCTGAGATCTTGTTCTTCAAAAGCAGGAGGCTTCCATGATTGATCCAGCCCCATCCACTGGCTGCCTGGATATCCGAAGTAAATTCGCCATTTTTATCCAGGTCATGGCCTGGACCATCCTGCACGATCACCCGGCCTGCCACGGGCTCATATGCCTTATAATCATAGGGGAAGGCCTTTATGTCGGGCTTACCATGAAGCAGATGCTTGCAAAACTGATTCCCCTGGCTCCTCTGTTTTTAATGATCATGCTGTTCACGGGTTTTAACAGCGGTGCCGGCTTTATCCATCCGGAAAACAAAGCACCCATGCTCACCCTCTGGCCAGGCGCAGTTCTCACCCGGGGCGGAATTATGCTGGGGGGAACATTTCTGCTGCGCCTGGTAAACATGGTTATCTTGACCCAGATCATCCTTTTTACCACACCGTTGGATGAATTCATTAATCTGTTTGTCAAACTCAAACTTCCACCAGCCCTTTCTTTTCTCATCACCACAGCCATTCGGTTTGTACCGGCCCTGGATAAGAAAAGACAGCAGATCATCACTGCCCAGCGGTCCCGGGGGGTTGATCTGGATGAAGGAAATGTCTTCAGGCAGTTCAAAGCCCGGGCGGCCATCATGATTCCTTTGATGGTCAATGCCATTGTGATCGCCGACCAGTTATCCATGGCCTTGATGAACCGCGGATTTGGCTATGGAAAAACCTGGACCATCATGAGCCGGCTGGAATTTCGTACGGCAGATTATCTTATAATCTTTCTGAGCCTGGGCAGCCTTATTTCAGCCTTTGTCATTCGATATCCGGGAATCCTTGAAAATATCCTGAACATTCAGCATTTGTCGGCCTTTTTTCAACTTTGATTTTTCCCGACGACGATCTGTCAATTAAGGTGTTCACATGATGTTGTACATAAGGCTCTTTGTTTAAATGGCGTATGTGCGCAAATCCATGGAATCAAAAAAACAATACATTTTAAATGCGTTTCGCAAGCCCCGTTGGCTGAGATAATTTGACATTGAACAGGCAATCATGATATTTAGTGCCCATGATTTTTAAAATTTAATTTTATTGGAGTCTTTTTGTTTATCAAATCATTAGAAATTGTGTTCATCCAGGCCGCCTGAAAAAATAGGTTTTGGTTTTGGGTGTCTGATTGGGGTTGCCATTTGCAAACCGCTTGGCAACTCACAATATCCCCTGATCATGCTCAGGCATTGGGCATGAACCTATCTCAGGCGATTACCGGATAAGCATATACCCGGATGACCAGACTTTTTATTTGTATTCAAGATGGGCTTTCCCGTGACTCAACGGATGCTACATATAAAGAAACCCCGGCATAGAAGACAGATAAAAAAACAAGTTGTCTGGTATACTCTTTGACATACATCGTCTTAAAAACCATTGCTGTTTTTTTAAATCGGCCTGGATTGTATCTCCGCATTCCATATGTATTGAGAGACTGCCGGGAGCTTGGCGGTCAGACACATGATTTAAAAAAACAAATGAGACGATAAATGATTGATAACACACAAAATACAAACATACATCCAGACGAACCACATTATTCTTTATCCCATTTGGGCTGGGATTCCAATTTTCAAGATCGTTTAAATGCCGATGAAAAGACAACTCTTTCCCCCGCCAGAGTAATTGGCGTTCAAAAAAATAATTTCTTTGTAAAAAACGGTATTGAGGAAAAAAGGGTGTCCGTATCCGGCCGCCTAAATCATAATAAAACAGAGATTTATCCTGTTATTGGGGACTGGGTAGTTGTCAAACAAAGCGTTATTATAAGAGTCCTTCCAAGGAAAAATGCCCTGTCCAGGGGGGCTTCCGGTACCCTGAAAAAACAGGAAACCGCTCCGAGAAGAGAGCAGGTGATCGCTGCCAACCTTGATTGGGTTTTTATCGTATGCGGCCTGGACCAGGATTTTAATATTCGACGCATCGAACGTTACCTGACCTTAATTTATAATTGCGGATTGAAGCCGGTGATTGTTCTGACAAAGGCGGATCTTCACAAAACGCCTTCAACCTTTGTGGCGGATGTGGAATCAATTGCTTTCCATGTTCCCATCCATCTGATCTGCTTAGGGGATGACGACAGTCTCACCCCATTGAAAAACTACCTCTCAATTGGACGGACCATTGCTCTGGTGGGGTCTTCAGGTGCCGGGAAATCCACCCTGGTGAACCGACTTTCCCTTGAAAAGATCCAGGCCACAGGTGCGGTCAGCCAGCGTCTAGGAAAGGGTATGCATGTTACAACATCTCGCAGCCTGATCATGATGCCGCAAGGCGGAATGATCATTGATAACCCAGGTATCCGGGAAATTTCATTCTGGAATGATCAAACAGGGATTGATACCACATTTCCCGAAATCGAAGCCCTTGGAAAAGGTTGCCGATTTTCTGACTGCAGCCACACCCATGAGCCCGGATGCCGGGTAATAAAGGCGGTGTCATCAGGAGAAATACAGGCAAACAGACTAAACAGTTACCATAAATTGAAACGGGAGCTGGAATATCTGTCTCAAAAACAGGTAAAAAGTGCAAACCGTATTGAAAAAGATCGCTGGCAAGAAGTGGCATTAAAAGTAAAAGCATTAAAAAAGAAATACAGGCCAATGCGTTAAATCTTTCCAGGCTTGGCTTATCGGCGTTATTCCTCCCAATCCGATTGGGCCGGAAAGAATGCCATAAGCCAAGCAAAATACTTTCCCTTTCAGGTATCCTTCATATGAGCCCACAAGAAATTGGGGGCTTGATCATAAGATGGGCCATCTCATGACCAAACCCGAAGTTTACAATTTTTTGAAAAATTATCCTCAAAATGGGGACATTGCTCTGGAAAGAGCACCGTGGGAATCAGAAAAATCTGACTGCCTTACAAAAGGAACCCGGCTTTAAAGGGATCTTTGCTCTCTGCCACAAACTGATGAAACCCTGTGATATGGGCACTGCCGGTGATTTCCGGCACAATGGCAGCCCTGTCCCCCACCCGGGTCTCTGCAATAATTTTTCCTGCAAACCTGGTATTTAAAATACTTTCATGGTGATAGATCTGTCCCACCCCCAGACGGCCCATTTTATTAAGCCAGGCCATCTTGGCACAGGTGCCCGTACCGCAGGGGGAACGATCCACCTGACCATTACCGAAAATCACCATATTTTTAACGGGGTCACCCTCCTGATATATTTCCGTCAAATCCACCCGGGCGGGCTGACCCGTGCCGGGATGCACAATGGGAAAGGCTTCATTCACCCGGTCCCGGATCTCAAGCCCCAGGGCCTTGAGTTGATCCAGATGCGCTGTCTCCAGGGAAACGCCCAGTTGATCCACATGAACAAGGGCAAAAAAATTCCCGCCATAGGAGATGTCCACGTGGATCTTTCCCATACAGGGAAGCTCAATGTCCAGGGAATCATAATAAAAGGCAGGCACATTGCGAAGGGTCACCGGCCCTGCCCCACCGTCCTGGATGTTCACCCGGGCCGTTATTTTTCCGGCAGGCGTGTCCAATATGATTTCTTTGTCCATGCCGTCTTCAAGGCCATCCAGGGAAACCATACCCGTATCCACCAGCACCGTGGCTGCCCCCATGGAGCCATGTCCGCACATGTCCAGATATCCGCCGGAGTCCATGAAAACGATCCCTGTATGGGCGTCCTCTGAAGCGGGTGCCGTTAAAATGGCACCAAACATATCCTGGTGCCCCCGGGGTTCCCACATAAGCATCTTGCGAAGATCATCCAGATGCGCCTGTATCCACAATTTTTTATCCACCATGGTGGTGCCGGGTACATGGGGGACACCAGCTGTGACAATACGCGTGGCCTCCCCTGCGGTGTGGGCATCCACGGTGTTTATCGTTTTTTTGATATTCATTTAATCTGCCCTATAATTTTTATTTCAAGCCCTCTTCGCCGCCGAAATCACGGTACAGGGAGAATTCGTCAATGACAACGGCATCCCTTTTGCTGACGTCTCCTGTGACCATGCGGGCAATGATCTCACCCACTCCCGGCCCCAGCATATACCCCTGTCCGCACATGCCCGTGGCATGGAGCAATCCGCCCACATCCCGGTTCCAGCCCACAATGGGACTCCCGTCCGGCGTCATGGGATAAAGTCCTCTCCACACCCGGCGTACCCGAATATTTCTCAACCGGGGTAACAGATCCACCATGCGGGCCGCCACTTGAGGAAGAAATCGCGAGGTTTCGCGCTTATCAATGCCCACAATGGGGGGATCAGGGGTGATGCAGAAAATAATATGGCCATGGGCATTCTGATAAAAATAATAATTCCGGGAACCCGGACCAGGGCGAAGATCCACCAGCATGGCCTTGAAAAAAGGTGCCACCGGCTCTGATACGCCCCCCTCATGGCTGTCGGGAAACACCGGAATATCCTGATCAACCAGGGCACCAAGCTCCCGGGAAAAAGGGCCTGCGGCATCAATGATCACCGGAGCATCATAACGATTTCTGTTGGTTGTCACCCCGCACACCCGACCCTGTTTCCGGTGTATTTCCATGACCGCTTCATTAAAATAAAAATCCACATTGCCGGTGGCCACAGCCTTTCTGAAAAAAACACTGCCGGTGACCAGTGGAGAGGCAGAACCGTCATCGGGCGAAAAGGTTCCCCCCAGGAGCCCCCGGCGATTGATGCCCGGGGCCAGCCCTGCCACGGTATCTGCATCCACGTAATCAATATTGAGGCCATGTTTCTTCTGTATGGGCAGAAAACCCTTTAAAAGCCGCTCCTCCTCCGGGCGATACACCGGAAAAAGATACCCACCTTTGAGCCACTCAATATCGTCCCCGTGGGTCTGCTGCCAGGTGGAAAAAATTTCAAGGGATCGCATGCAGGCAATTATTTTTCCGGGATCGGAATGGGTGGCCCGGATGCCGCCGATGGCATGCTTGTTTTCCCCCTGACCCGGGGAGGCCATCTTATCTATCACACAGACCTTAACCCCCAGATCCCCCAGGGCCATGGCGGTGGGAACCCCCACAGATCCCGCACCAATGAGAATCACATCATATGGTTTTGTCATCATTCACCTCCCTTGATGCCGGCCAGGGTGCCAAAGGGCACCTCTACAAACAACGGTCGATCGGTTCGATCGGTCACCTCTTTCAGATCAATGCCCTCATCCCGGAACAGACCCAGCACCATGGGGCGACAGGTTTTGGACCCACAGGCACCCATGCCCGTACGATTCAATCCTTTGAGCTGGTTCATGTCCCTTACCCCCTCCCGGATGGCGGCCCGTATCTCCCCTGCTGTGATGCGTTCACACCGGCACACAATGGCATCATCAGGACAGGCGGAAACATCTGGGATCTCAATGGATTCCAGGGGATTTTTCTGCTCCTTGATGCCAATGGCCTTGGGGGCAAGGAGCGCTTCCATCTTGATCTGTACCATGAGGGTACCGGGAAATTTCTTTTTGTTGGCCACCACCCGTTGCACAGGATAGTCCCCGATGACATTTCCATCCACATCGGTGATCGTAATCATTTTACCCTTTTCAACGGTCTCCCGGGTCATCTCGTAGGGAAGGGTCACCGTGGGAAATTGGCTATCCTTACGATAATCCACCACACTCACGGCAAGCCCCGGACAGATGGCAACACAGTTAAGGCAGCCCTTGCATTGCTCCAGAGCTTCCACATGGGGAAGTCCGGTAATGAGATCTTTTTCCGTTGTAATAATGTTTTCAGGACAGATGGAGGTGCAGGGATTACAGGGAATTTCCTGGGTACAGTGAAACACCGGCCGGACCCCTTCCGGAGCAGTTAAAGGCGGAGTATCCTTTATTACCTTGCCGGGCCGGGATTTAAGGACCTTTGCCTTGTCCAGCCATTCCTGGGGAATGTCGTCATCATATAAACCCAGAGATTTTCCTATTTTAACCCCTTCAATTTTCCCCGTGAACATGGCAGCTGAGGCTTCGGCGATTTCCTGCGCATCACCGGCGGAGTAGACATCCATGCCCCATTGTTTTGCTTTGAGAAAAAACTCGTTCACCGGAGAAAGCCCCACGGCAATGAGCAGGGTATCGACTTCAACGGTTTTTTCCGTGCCGGGGATGACCTTCCAGTTATCATCCAGGCGGGCCATGGTCACCGATTCCAGATGATCCGTGCCATTGGCCGACACAACCGTATGCCGTGTAAAAATGGGAACCCCCAGGCGTTTGAGCTTGTCCGCATGAACCTTGTAACCCCCCACCTCTGCCAATCCTTCAATGACTGCCACGACTTCAATGCCCGCCTGAAGCGCATGGTATCCGGCAATGATCCCCACATTCCCACCCCCCACGATGAGTACCCGATGGGCGGCTTTGATCAGATCCCGGTTCACCAAGGTTTGAAAAGCCCCGGCCCCGTAGACCCCGGGCAGGGTATTGCCGGGGAAGGCAAGCATCTTTTCCCGGGCGCCGGTGGCCACAAGCAATTTTTCCGGACGGATCATAACATAACGCCCCCCTTGCACCACCCCCACCACTCCATCGGAGAAGACCCCCACGGCCGTGGTTTCAAGCCAGGTTTCCACCGAGGGAAAAGCGGCGACTTCCTGTTCCAGGATATGACCGATCTCAAAGCCCCTGGTACCGGCCCAGGAATCTTCCACTGAACCGAAAAATTTATGGGTCTGGAGCACCAGTTTTCCCCCCAGCCGATCCTTGTCATCAATAATAAGGGTATCCACACCCAGCTTACCCAATTCCACCGCTGCAGAAAGTCCTGCAGGGCCTCCACCAATGATCAACACCTGCACAGACCGGGTGACCACCGCTTCCAGATCAACCGGCTCATCTGCTGCTGGGACCCGGGGAAGGGTCTCCATGGAGGCAATCACCATGCCCTGTTTCAGCGGGGTCATGCAGGATTTAACGG
Organism: Desulfocicer niacini; assembly: GCF_054657595.1. Taxonomy (NCBI): domain Bacteria; kingdom Pseudomonadati; phylum Thermodesulfobacteriota; class Desulfobacteria; order Desulfobacterales; family Desulfobacteraceae; genus Desulfocicer; species Desulfocicer niacini. Next base: position 23,111 of record NZ_BAAHYK010000055.1, on the reverse strand, counting down.
GTAAACCGTCGGCCACCACAAGGCACTGGGAACACTGGCCATTGGCACAGAACATTCCCTGGGCACTGTGATCTTTACTGTGGTGACCAAACACCTGAATTCCATTGGCAAACAGGGCGGAAGAAATCATTTCTCCCTTTATTCCCTGCAATGGTTTTTCATTCCATGAAAAGGTCACCGTTTCCCCCTGGCTTACGTCCAGGACAGGATGCGTTGTCAATCTTCGATCAGACATCGGGGTTCCTCCAGATATTGTTTTTTTATATGAAACAGCAGGTACTGGGTATTAGGTACTGGGTACTGGGTACTGGTAGTAACTGCTTTTTCATTGTTCGTTGTGGCAGATAATTACTGCCATGTATGTTTTATATGAAACACCGTACAACTGACTGGAATCGTAGGGGTTTCATTTTTCGTTGTGGCTGGTATTTACAGCCATGTGGGTTATATGAAAAGGTAGCCTTCAAGTCTACCTCAGCAGAGCCCCTCCCCCGATGGGCAATAGGAACCGGGCAATCGAGCTGTCTACAGTTCCGGTCCGGGCCCATTGCCCGTCGGGGGAGGGGCGGCATAATGCCATTTGGCTCCGCGTTTACGACCCAATATTCGTTGTGTCCGTAAGGACATGGCCGTTATATGAAAAGGCAGCCTCCAAGGCAACCTCAGCAGAGCCGCCCCCCCGATGGGCAATAGGAACAGGCCAATTGGGCCGTCTACGGTTCCGGGCCGGGACCATTGCCCGTCGGGGGGTGGTGGCATATTGCCATTTTCATTCTTTGTTGCCGCAGGTGATTACTGCCAGCTATGTTTAAAAAAAATATATTTACTTTACGCTCTTAATCGGATTTATTTTCCGGCCCGGGACTCTTTCTCCTGCATGCGCACGTTAAATCGGTGCACATGCTGCTCGGCAAGGGAAGCGGCATCCTGGTGACGCTGTTCCCGGATGGCGGCAACAATGCCCCTGAGATCCAGAAGATTTTCCTCCATTCGTTCCTGGGTAAACTCTAGGAAGTTATCATAATATTTGCGGATATTATCATGTACCACCTGGGCCGCGTATCGATACAGAGCATTGCCAGCAATACGTCCGATCTCCTTATGAATAGCCTGATCCGTATCAAGAAAAGCTTCCACTGCGCCCTTTTCGGTCATTGCTTCGGCTTTATCCACAAGCGTTTCCAGACGGGCAATGTCATCCGCCGTGGCCCGCTGGGCCGCCAGACGGGCGATCTGTCCTTCCATTCCCTGTCTGAATTCACCGATGTCTTGGACAGACAGAGTGCCGGAGCGAATCATGAGCCCCAGGGTTTCAGTCAATTGTTCGGTGCCGGCATTTTTAACAATGGCTCCACCGCCGGTGCCCAGACGAATCTCGATGAGTCCTTTCTGCTCAAGAACCCTCAAGGATTCTCTCAGGGTTCCACGACTTATATTAAAGGTCTCCCGCAGCTCCCGTTCCGGCGGAAGCATATCTCCGGGTTCAAGGGTTCGATTAAGAATCGCCTCTTGAATCTGATCCACAACATCCTGAAATATCCTACTTTTCTTCACCTGCTGAAAATCTGCACTTTTTTTTCGGGGCATATCCACGCGTTCCTTGTTAAATGGTTAAACCATTCTTATGGTATATCTATTTACTTGTCAACTATTCTTTCCATAATACATTTATTTCCCGGGTAAGGCCGGAGTTGCCCCCCCCGGACATCAAGCAAAATGGGGGATTGCTCACAACATAGGGCGCTTTGCGCAGGTATTCCCGATGTTGAAAAGGTTGAAAATTCTTGACATTTAGACGTTAGATATCATATTCCTTTCATAATCTAACGTTTTCATTTAAAAGACATAAAACCAAGTTATTACACAGGAGATAATTCAATATAAATGTTTATCCTTGGAAATTTTTTTGAGGCCATTGCCGTTGTTCTGGACTATGCGTTGAGCATATTCATGTGGATTATCATTGCCAGGGCAGTTCTCTCCTGGGTCAATCCTGACCCATATAACAACATTGTCCGATTTATAAACAATATCACTGACCCGGTTCTCTACCAGATAAGAAAAAACTTGCCAGTAACTTTCGGCGGGCTGGACATTTCACCCATAATTGCCATGCTGGGTATTATTTTTATCCAGACATTTGTGGTGGGAAGCCTTCATCGACTGGCCATGACACTGTCTTAATCCAAAGCCCTGACAAAATCATAGGGAGTAAAAATGGGAATCACACCAGCGGTAATTCAGCAAAAGGAATTCTCCACCCGTTTCAGGGGATTTGATATTCGAGAGGTGGATGGATTTCTTGAAGAGGTTGCCCATGAGATGACAAGGTTAAACGACACCATAAAAACCATGGGTGCAGAAAATCATCGTCTTAATATGGAAAACAAGGGATATCGTGAACGGGAAAACACCATGAAGCACATCATGGTCAAATCCCAGAAGGTGCTGGATCAGATGAAGGTAAATGCCAGCAAGTCGGCTGAATCCATTATTGCCGATGCGGAGACCCAGGCAGAAAAGATATTAAACCGAGCCCACCAGCGGCTGTCCCAGCTTTACAGTGACATCACAGAGCTAAAACGTCAGCGCATGCAGATAGAAGTTCAAATCGGTGCGATCATTGAAAACCACTCCAAACTCCTTGAAATGAGCAAAGAAGAAAACAAGACCGCCGATGAAGCAGACCCTGCCCTCAGATTCATGAAACATGCCAATGGATGATCTTCAGGGATTAACCCGTTTTCAATTTGCCGTTTAATCCAGACAAAACGGGCACCCCAAGAGCTCTTGGGAAATCTATTAAAAGGCTGACCCAACTTGAAAGTTAAACCACACATGACCAGGAGAAATCATGGCAAAAATTGACGCGTTCTTCAAGTTAATGAACGAACAGGGAGCTTCAGACCTCCACCTTGTTTCAGGGCAGCCACCGGCATTGAGGCTCCATGGCGATATTGAACGTATCCGGTACAATGTGCTTTCCAACGATGACCTGAGAAGCCTGCTATATGAGATCACACCCGAGGAAAAAATAAAGGTTTTTGAAGAAACAGGAGATGTGGATTTCGGCTATGAAATCCCCGGCCTTGCCCGGTACAGGGCCAATTATTTCATGCAGAAATACGGCATTGCCGCCGTATTTCGTGAAATTCCCTCGGACATCCTGACAGCAGAACAGCTGGGACTTCCCCCGGTGATATCAAAACTTGCCAACCTGCCCCGGGGACTGGTGCTGGTAACCGGTCCCACGGGCAGCGGTAAATCCACCACCCTTGCAGCCATCATCGACCAGGCCAATAAAACCCGCAAAGATCATATCATCACTGTGGAAGACCCCATTGAATTTGTCCACAAAAGCCAGGGATGTATTATCAATCACCGGGAAGTTGGCATGCACACCAAAACCTTTTCCTCGGCCTTGAGAGGGGCGCTTCGTGAAGATCCGGACATTATTCTGGTGGGAGAAATGAGGGATCTTGAAACCATTTCACTGGCCATTGAGGCCGCATCTACGGGTCATCTGGTTTTCGGTACCCTGCATACTTCTTCGGCGGCCAAAACCATTGACCGTGTCATTGAGGTCTTTCCATCATCTCAACAGGCCCAGATCCGATCCACCCTGTCCGATGGTCTCCGGGCCGTGGTGGCCCAGGTACTTTTTAAACGCATTGACAAAAAAGGTCGATGTGCGGCCATGGAGATAATGCTTGCCACCCCTGCCGTTCGAAACCTGGTCCGGGAATCCAAAACCCACCAGATCCCAAGCAGTATCCAGACGGGAAAACAATATGGCATGCAGCTGCTGGACGATGCCATCATGCAGCTCTACCAGAAAGGATGGATCAGCCCGGATGAAGCCTATGCCAAGGCCAACACCAAGGCATTGTTCAGACCTTTTCTTAAAAAACCACCGGCGGATTTTACGGACGCATAAACAAAAGATCTCGCAGTCATAAGTTTTTGGACTTATCACAACATAATGTACTCCTTGAGCTTTCTCAACGACACATGTAGTATGAAGCATGAGAACTTACGACTCATGAACAAATATTATCATCAAGTATCAGGAATCGATCATGCAAAGACAAGAGATGGACCACATTCTCTCCAAAATGCTCGAATCCCACAGCAATGTTTCCGATCTCAACCTTACCCCGGGAAAACCGTTGCAGGTGGAAAGTTCTGGCGAACTGGTTCCCGTTCACATGGAGCCGGAATTTAAGTTATTAACCCCCTTTCAGACAGAGGCCCTGGCCCTGAATCTCATCCATGACGATCGACGCCTCACCGAAACGCTGTTGCGGGAAGGCTCCTGCGATCTGTCCTATGCCCTGGGAGACAAGGCACGATTCCGGGTGAACATTTTTTCCAGGTCCGGTAAATACGCCATTATCCTGAGAAAACTGGAAACCCAGATTCCCACCGTAAAACAGCTGAACCTGCCCCCGGCCTTTGACAAAATGGTCCATGAAAAAAACGGCATCATCTTTGTCACCGGTTCCACCGGCAGCGGAAAAAGTACCTCCCTTGCGGCCCTTTTGGACGAATTCAACGACACCCGGTCCGTTCATATCATCACCCTGGAAGATCCCATCGAGTTCCAGCATCCCCAGAAAAAAGCAACCTTTAACCAGCGGGAACTGGGTGGCGACTTTGACACCTTTGCAAGCGGCCTGCGGGCGGCACTGCGCCAGGCTCCCAAAATAATCCTGGTGGGGGAAATGCGGGACAGAGAAACCGTAGAAATCGGACTTTCCGCAGCAGAAACAGGACACCTGGTGCTGTCCACCCTGCACACCGTGGATGCCGGTCAGACCATCAACCGCATCATTGGCATGTTTTCATCGGATGAAGAAAAACAGATCCGCATTCGCCTTGCCGATACCGTAAGATGGATCGTATGCCAACGACTGCTGCCCAAAACCGGCGGGGGGCGAGTGGCAGCCTTTGAAATCATGGGTAACAATCTGAGAATAAAAGATGCCATCACCAACGGCGAATCAGAAGATAAAACCTTTTATCAGATCATCAAGGACGGCACCGCCTTTGGTATGACTACCTTTGACGATTTTATATTAGGTCTGTACCAGAGAGGATTGGTCTCCGAGGACGTTGCCATGGCCTACGCCTCCAGAAAAGCCGTTGTGGGCAGAGGGCTTGATTCCATCAAAAGTGCCCGGGGAGAAAAGACCACTGAGATTGAAAACCTGGAACTGGATCATGACTACGAAGGAGCGTGAAACCCGTGGAAATTATCTGCACATCCTGCACCACGAAACTAAACATACCGGACCACAAGATCCCCAAAGGGAAAAAATCCTCATTTCTCTGCCCCAAATGCAAACAACGTCTCTACATAACCCCGGAGCAGCTTGGGGATACCGGGCTCACTGATTCTTCAGATCCAGAAGGGGCAGCCACATCAAGGGAAGGAGCCGTTTCTACAGGCCAGACGGCGCCTGTTACGCCGGATTATGATGTGGCGGAAAGACCCTTTGATTTTCTGGATGACGATGCAGAAACCGCACTGATCTGCCTTGGCAATAAAGGGTCTGCCGGCCATGCCCGGGCCGCACTGAAACAAATGAAATATCACATTGAGGCGGTGGATGACATTAAAACAGCACTCATCCGGATGAAGTACCACCTGTTCAACATCATCCTGGTGGATGAAACCTTTGACCAGACCTACAAGGGAACTGGCATTCTTCTCCAGGAACTCAAAGATCTTGACATGAGCCTGAGAAGAAAAATCGTTGTCATTCTCATCTCAGATACTCTGCGAACCCAGGATAATATGGCGGCCCTGAACAACAGCGTAAACCTTACCATCAACCAGAAGGAAATGGCATCCAAGGCGCTGAAGCTTCTGCAAAAAAGCCTGAAAGACCATGAACAGTTTTACGCCATATTCAATGAGACCCTTAAAAAAGTGGGCAAGGGTTAACAAAAAAAGAGGATGGGGTAGAATACAGGTCTGTCCCCTGCCCAGAGCCGGGGGTTTGATCAGGCACGCTTATCCAATTCCCGGCTGATAATGCGAAGTCCTTCCAGGGTGAGATTATTGTCCACCACCTCAATGGCATCGGTGAGTCCGGCAATGAGTACGGCAAGCCCCCCCGTGGCAATGACCCGGGGAGTGCTTGTCATCTCTTTTTTCATCCGGGCCACCATGCCGTCTACAAGGGCTGCATTGCCATGCATGAGTCCTGATTTGATACTGTCAATGGTATCCCTGCCGATAACCGAATCCGGGGGCATGAAGATCTCCACCCGGGGAAGCCGTGAGGCTTTTTGAAACAGGGCTTCGGCTGAAATCATTATACCCGGGATGATTGCACCCCCGAGATATTCTCCCTCTTCGGTGATGACATCAAAGGTGGTGGCCGTACCAAAGTCAATGATAATGAGACTCTGTTTATATTTTTCATAGGCGGCAATGGCGTTGACCACCCGATCCGCGCCCACTTCGGCGGGATTATTGTAAAGAATAGGCATCAGCTGCCTCACCGCATCGGGATTCACCCACAGCGGGGCCTGGCCGAGATATTTATGACAGAAATTATCCAGAATTCTCACCGCGGGCGGAACCACGCAGGAAATCACGGTTTTTTCAATGTCGGAAAACTTAATCTCCTTGTCATTGAAAAGCCCCCGGGCAAGAAGATTAAACTCATCGGCAGTGGTATCCCTGACTGTACGGATGCGCCAGTCACTGATCAAGCGATCCTTATCAAATACCCCCAGCACCGTATTGGTATTTCCCACATCAATTACCAGCAGCATGTTTTTCCCCTGTGTTCCCGTCTTGTATAATGGAAGAGCTGTCCGGACACGGGAAGACCCGAATCCGAAGGTTAGATTATTGTAAATATTCGAGCAGCACCCCGTCTTCACCTGTTTTGACCTGCTCACATGGCATCCATATGCTGCACGTGCACGCCCCAAAAACGCGAACATGGGGTACAGGCCAAAAATTTACTGTGCCAGCCACCCCGAATATTTACAGATTATTTGATTTTAACCGTAAAATTTTCCGGCTTTGCTTCCACAAGGACCAAACCCACCGGTACAGCTATAACTGCCGGACGAACATATACACCGGCGGATAAGTCCTTCAAGTCAATATACACCTGAAAATCAGGAAGGTCACTGTTATTTTTAAACACATTCACAGGCCCTTTCAAGGTAATTTGAATATCAGGGGGGGTTATTTCAACATTTAAAGGACCATTGCGGATGCTGACCGGCATGGCCTCATAGGTATGAGTTACGATTCTTTTCCTGATGGTCACAGTTACGGTCACCAGGGTATCGGGCATGGAGAGCTCCAGCGCATCAAGGGCCACCGCCCCCGCTTTCTGAAGGCTATCGTTGGCTCCGGTGATATCCACGGGCTTTGTATGTATAACCGTAATTTTTTTTAACACCGATTCCGGTCCGGTGATGTTCAGCATTGCCGGATCCGCCTTTGCATGGGCCACTTCATACCCCATGGCCGGCTGTCCGGTAAGTACCACCTCCACCGGCACAGTACGAATTTCTTTACGGTCCAACTGCACCGTAATAAATGCCGGGGTAATCTGGATAATTTCCACCCCTGCGGGAATGGCCAGGCGGTCTTTGATCACAGGAATGGCATAAAAAGAAGGAGATATAAATGCTGCAGCATCTGCAGGGTCTGAGGTCAGATCCGCATAAAGGTCCACAAGATAATTTAAATTAAGGGACTCCACCCGATGAATCTGCCGAAGAGATCCTCTAACCCGAACTTCAATGCTGTGGGTATGGAAACTGGTTTTGGCAAGCCCTGAAGGCATGGCTGAAAACTTCACAGGGACCAGCAGATCTGTTTCCACTGGTTCCGGGGTACATCCAGCAACCAGTAGAAACAACAAACAAATCATGCAATGCAACGGTTTCACAGAATGATCCCCAGAAAGTCAGCGGGGACAGCAATGCCCCTCAGATCATACGTTCTGTATGGCGTTTATAATGCGGGTTAAGGGTTGCACAGCAGTTACATCGTGCACCCTGACGATCTGCGCACCGTTCATAATACAGGCCGCAACCGCACCAAGATTCCCTAGTTCCACCCGGGACATCTCCACCTCAGTTCCAGCATTTTTCTCGGCCAGAAGTGTCCGGATAAAGGATTTTCGAGAAGGTCCCATCAACACCGGGTAGCCCAGTGAGTGAATCTGCTCAAGACGTTTGATGAGCATCAGGTTATGCTCCAAGGTTTTGCCGAAGCCTATACCGGGATCTACAATTATGTGGGTCTTTGGAATTCCGGCCTCAAGGGCAAAGGCAATGCGCTGATCCAGGTAATCGGTGACCTCTTTCATGAAATCATCATACCGGGGGTTCACCTGCATGGTTTCCGGGCTGCCCTTCATGTGCATGAGCATCACCGGCACCTTTTTCTCTGCGGCAAGGACGGCCATACCGGGGTCTCTTTCAAGGGCGGTGATATCGTTGATAATGGCAGCACCGGCATTAAGGGCTTCACGTGCCACATCTGCCTTCACCGTATCAACGGAAATGGGCACCGCAATCTCCCGGGACAAACGCTCAATAACCGGTACCACCCGATCCATTTCTTCCTGGGCGGATACGCCTTTGGAAAAGGGGCGTGATGATTCACCACCGATATCAAGAATACCTGCACCGGCATCCACCAGAGCCCGCCCCTGGGCCAGGGCGGAATCAAAGGTCAAGAATTTCCCCCCATCGGAAAAAGAGTCCGGGGTGGTATTGAGAATGCCCATGATACAGGTTTTTCCGGGGATCAGTTCAAGGCGATAGCGATCTGCCCATTCAATGATAAAGCCAGGTAGCATTATTGTTTCTCTCCATCATCATCGCTGCTGTCTTTGTCAGCATCTTCATCTGCTTGAGTTGAGGCATCGGCTTTCTTTTCCCCTTCATCGGCCGCTTCTTCTTGGGAATCCTCATCCCCTTTCTCCACTTCTGCCAGAAGCTCTTCATCTTTAAATAAATTTTCCGGCTTGGGCGGATTAAAATCAGGTTTCATGGATTTAATCAGGGCATCAAGTTCTGCGCCCATGACCGTCTCTTTTTCCAGAAGAAGCTCTGCAAGTTTATGCAGGATATCCAGGTTTTCTTCCAACACAGTCCGGGCTTTCTGATAATTGCGGTTTATGATGGTAGACACTTCGGCATCAATCTGACGTGCCGTTTCTTCGGAATACTCTTTGGCATGGCCGATCTCCCTGCCGATGAAAATCTGTTCATCCCCGGAATCATAGGCCATGGGCCCAAGTTTTTCGCTCATGCCCCAAATGCGCACCATGCGGTTGGCCATGGCTGTGGCCTGCTTGATATCATTGGAAGCCCCGGTGCTGATACGTTTAAAAATCAACTCTTCTGCCACCCGGCCACCAAAGGCAACTGCCAGATCGTTTTCCAGCTGATCCTTGTATTTAAAACCACTTTCTTCGGGAAGAAACCAGGTTACACCGGCAGCCCTTCCCCGGGGAATTATGGTTACCTTATTTACAGCATCTGTATTGGGAAGTAACCGAGCCACCAGGGCGTGCCCTCCCTCATGGTAGGCGGTGGTGCGTTTTTCATCTTTTCGGATCACTTTGGATTTACGTTCAAGGCCCATGTAAACCTTGTCTTTGGAGTCTTCGAAATCCATCATGGTCAATTTTTCATGGTTACGCTTGGCCGCCAGAAGGGCTGCCTCATTAACAAGATTTTCCAGATCCGCCCCGGAAAAACCAGGAGTTCCCTTGGCCAGATTTACCACATCCACATCTTTATCAAGGGGGGTTTTTTTCATGTGGACCTTGAGAATACCGATGCGGCCCTTGATGTCGGGCATATCCACCACCACCTGACGGTCAAACCGGCCGGGACGAAGCAATGCCGGGTCCAGCACATCGGCCCGGTTGGTGGCTGCCATGAGAATAACACCTTCGTTGGATTCAAAGCCGTCCATCTCCACCAGGAGCTGGTTCAGGGTCTGTTCGCGCTCATCATGTCCACCGCCCATGCCAGCTCCGCGCTGGCGACCCACGGCATCAATCTCATCAATAAAAATAATGCACGGTGCACTTTTTTTACCCTGGGCAAACAGATCCCTTACCCGGGAAGCACCCACACCCACAAACATTTCAACAAAGTCGGAACCGCTTATGGTGAAAAAAGGCACTCCTGCCTCCCCGGCCACGGCCCGGGACAAAAGGGTTTTTCCTGTACCGGGAGAACCCACCAGCAGAACCCCTTTGGGGATACGACCGCCCAGGCGGGTGAACTTTTCCGGTTCCCGGAGGAACTCCACCACTTCTGTGAGCTCTTCCTTGGCCTCATCAATACCGGCCACATCTTTAAAGGTAATTTTAGCCCCTTTGTCGGACATGAGTCGGGCCCGGCTTTTTCCAAAGGACATGGCCTTGCCTCCGCCACCACCACCCTGCATCTGACGCATGAAAAAAATCCATACACCAATAAGAACAATCATGGGCAGCCAGGAGATAATAATGGACATGAACCACGAAGATTCCGTGGGGGGTTTGGCCTTTATGGAGACGCCTTTACTGCGGAGGGTACGGATCAGATCCCCATCCCCGGGGGAATAGGTTTTATATCTGGCACCGTTATTATCTGTTATGTATAGATCCTGACCCTGAATAACAACGTTCTGAACCCGTTCAGAGTCAACCATGGCCAGGAAATCCGAATATCCAAGACTGTTTTCGCCAACCTGCTGCTGGTTGAAAATATTATACAGCATCACCATCATCAGCACGATAACAAGCCACAGAGACAAATTTTTATAAAACTGATTCAAGGGTCATTCCTTTCTGAGTCTGTTATTGATCCCAGTTAAGTGGGATTTATTTTAAATAGCGGTCATGTCTTCCTTCAGACACAACAAACAATGAAAAAGCCGTTTATCGATACCCTGTGGGGTTTGGATTCCCATCAAGCCATAAACCCAGTACCCATTGGCTTTTTCATATCAAAACTGCTACTGGCAGCCCACATTCTGGCCCTGGGTCCACCCGCAGCATAGTTTGAAAGTCCTGTCTGCTTTGCCGGAACTTTCATATAAAAATTTCAACTGCAATAGTAAAAAAACACAAAAAATATTTAATTTCAATAATAAACATCAATTTACATTAGGCAAGTTTCATCAGGCAAGAAAAACCTCTGTCTCATATCCGATTTATGGAGGGCAGTGCATATTTTACACCAACATCACCGGGCCGATGATGATGTGTGCAGTGCCCCCAGATGGCGCAACGGCCTGGAAGACCGGGTAACATAAATCCAGCGTTTTGTCAGGGTGATCCGGATACCGTGGGGCAGATCCAGGCTTTTTCCCCCGGTATGGGTGGCCAGAAGTGCCAGGATATCATCAATGTGCCCCAATGTAATTCGTTTCAAATCCCCCTTGACCGCATGGATAGCCCCTCTTATCAACCGTCGTGCCGGGGCCGGCGTAAGGGCTGAAAACACCTCCCTGCCACAACGCACCTCATCTTTATGCATGCGTTCCAGGTGATCATTAATTATGGCCCGAATCTGATGGTCCATCCATGCCTCCTCTTCACTGACCAGAAGACTTAAACGGTTCAGGGCTGATTTGATTTCCGGGTTGTATTCTTTCATCAGGCAGGGCAGGAGTTCATGCCGGACCCGGTTCCTTAGATAACGGGTATCTTCATTGGAGCTGTCCAGAACAAAAGACTGGCAACGATGGGCCAGAAAAGCCAGAATATCCTGCCTGGATATCCGAATCAAGGGGCGGACAATCCAATCGTCCCGGGTGGGGGGTATCCCCATAAGTCCCCTGGAACCAGTACCCCGCAAAAGATTCATCAGCACCTGCTCGGCATTGTCGTCACTGTTGTGCCCCAAAGCAACCCGGTTGTATCCACATTGAGAGGCAAGTTCCCGGTAAAAGTCATACCTGGCATCCCTTGCAGCCTCTTCAATGGATTTTTTATTTTCGCGGGCCAGGGCAGTCACATCTTTTTGCCGTACATGAAGTGCTAATCCCAGGGAAGCTGCCAATTCTCTGACAAAGGCCTCATCCCTGTCAGATTCTCTGCCCCGAAGGCAATGATTGAGATGAGCCACGGCGATCTTCCAAGACATTTGCGCAGCCATATCATTCAAAATACCAAGCAGCGCCACGGAATCCGGGCCACCGGACACCCCAACCAACACCATATCACCCGGTGAAAGCATGGCATGAGCCTGCAGAGTCTCTCTAACCCGGGACATAATGCCACGACTTTGTTGCTGTTTTACTGCCATTAAATTAAAATATTCCTCCCACGGGACAAGCAAAAAATAACCTGCCAGTTATATCAGGAAAGCCGAATAAGTGCCACTGGCTTTTTGAGGAGCAAAGTCCCTCGACCCTGGATCAATACAAAATTTTATGGAATGGAGATTCTGGCATCCTAAACATAGGGCGCATTCCCAATTTTCCCGACTTGCTCACAAGCGTGTTCTCAAACGCTTTAAAGCACTTTACACAAGCGTGTAATGAATATCTTTTTATTAAAAAAATACACAACCTTGTGGGGGGGGATGGTAAACCGTATGCATCATTAATTTTAAGCGACAATCCCATCCACCGCCCAGGACAACCGTTGTTTGATACTGACCAAGACAGTAAGGGGAATTATTTCAAAAAAGAAATCCTAAGGCTTTTGCGTGATCATGGCGAAGGATTTATGAGCTATTGGTACCCTTCACCTCAACATGGACACGAAGTCAAGAAAACTTCTTTTTTCTTTTATGATAAAACATGGAATTGGGCCATTGGCAACGGATTTTATTATGATGATTTAGAAACACAGCTGGCAAAAATTGAAAAAAACATCAATGAAAAAATTACCAAAGAAAGCATTGTGACTATGGGAAAAATGATGCTGGAACGATTGGGATATAAGGTGACCCCGTTTACAAATAGCATGGACGCGCTTAAAGCTCTTACCAATGATGTTGAAAAATTTGATGTGGTGATAATTGATCTGTCAATGCCCAACCTGCCTGGAGATAAACTGGCTTCAGAGATACTGAGAATCCGGCCCAATATGCCTATCATACTGAATTCCGGTTTTAACGAAAAGGTGTCACCTGAAACCGCAGAGATGATCGGAATCAAGGGTATTCTTATAAAGCCAACAACAAAAGCAAAACGGGCTCAAACCATAAGAAAGGTGTTGGATAATGAGAACAAAATGGAAACATGGACAACGTCAAAAAAGGGGTAATAGGTCCGGTGCACCCCGATCACCGGGTCCCCCCAGTTAAGCAGATCATCCGTGGTCATCTAGAAATCCCAGTTGGACACTTTTTGCATCCAGTCCTTGAAATCCGTCGGATGCTCAATGACGGCGTCAACCCTCAGGTTTCTCAAGAAGATGTGACGCAGACATTTGCAAATCTTTCGGCTCATCTATAACGGTTTCCCAGCTGAGGCCTATGAAATTGACTACCCGGCCCCGGGCTCTCCGCGGATCGCAGATGAAATTTCATCACTGCCTCAGGAGGCTGGAATAAAAACTCAGTCGGTGGACATTTTTTCCTGCAGCAGCGAATCAAAACGGGCGAATGCAGTCATTGTTCCCTATTTTTTGTTGAAATCAGCCCAATACATGACAATGACAGATAAAAAGCCAAGAATGACAAATCCCACAGCCAGGGGAACTGTGGTGCCATTGTAATATTTACCGATGATAACAGAAAGCGGCGACGAGATCAGGCTGCTCAAAGAACCGATGACGGCAGCACCTATTCCGGCAATATGTCCCAGTGGTACCATGGCGATGGCATTCAGATTTCCGAAAAGAATGCCAAGGCAAAAAAATGCCAGGATGAAACAGGTCATCATAAACCACAAGGGAGAGTGCCCGCCCATTTGAATGGTGACGATCAGGTAAAAAATCATCAGTACGATAAAAAGTATAACGGCCCTGTAGGACAGGGTGCGCATGCCGAATCTCATGACTACCCGGGAGTTTACAAAAGAGGCCCCACCAATGGACAGGGCTATCACAGCCATGTAAAGTGGAAATTGTCGTCCAAGATGGTATATTTCCTGAAAAATCTGCTGGGCGCAGTTCAGGTACGCTAACAGAGCAGCCAGCATAAATCCTGCGGCCAGGGTGTATCCGAAGGCCAGACGGTTGGTGCAGACTTCAGCAAGACCGTTGAAAATACGCCTGGGAGAAAATGAAATGCGTTTATGTCGGGGAAGGGTCTCCACCTGCCGGATGTTGAACCAGATAAGGGCAATGAAGGCCTGGATTATTAAAGCCCCGAAAATAGCCCGCCAGCTTGTTTTGAGCATAATCACCTGACCAAGGGCCGGTGCTATGGCAGGAACAACTATGAAAACAGCCATGACGGCTGACATAATCCTGGCCATTGCACGGCCATCATATTGATCCCTTATCAGGGCTACGATGGCTGTGCGTGGCCCGGCTACACCGATACCCTGGATCAATCTTCCGACCAGCATAACGTTGAAATTCCGGGAAAATGTGGACAAAAAACAGCCCAGTATAAAAATCATGAAACCGATAAAGACCATTGGTTTCCGGCCAAAACTGTCGGACAGGGGACCAAAAAAGATCTGCCCGATCCCCAGGCCCAGTATCAATACGGAAATCACAAGCTGTGCATCATTGGGGTGTGCTACACCAAGATCCCGGCCAATGTCGGGCAGGGCAGGCAGCATCATATCAATGGCCAGGGCCGTAATGGATATGATCAGCGCCATCATAAAGATAAATTCCCGGTACCCCGGAGAATGTGTTGTTACTCTAGTTTTAATCGGCATGACAATCGCCTTTTCTTTTTTATATAGCATCAATGAAAGACGGCCTTGGTCACAACCCGGCCACACATCAAAGTTGGCGGACCAACTGTGTCAGGGTTATCACCAAGGCCATTACAGACCTTCTCATACCTGAATTTTTCTTTAAAGTAAAATTGGGACTTGTTCACAACATGGGCCGCCCGTCACAGTTGACTGACCATAACGACGAAACATCCAGCCATCCCATTTCAGTTTGTTTTTAGTTGAGAAAACCGGGGATGCGCCCGGCCGTTCTCTATTTTCCTGCTCAGAAGTGTTTCTGGCAAAGGCTCACTTGATCTCTGGAAATTGTGTCCTATATTTATCATTTAGCAGCCATTTAGAATGGCCAAAACACAAGAGGGAGTTCCCAATGCTGCACATCACGGAGGATATTTATATCCTTGATTCTGAAATAGAACTCAATGCCATCCGGGCCCAGGGTGCCGGTGGGCAGAATGTTAATAAAGTATCTTCTGCGATTCATCTCCGGTTTGACATTCTAAAGTCAAGCCTTCCGGACAGCGTAAAGGAAAAACTGCTTCGTCTCAGCGACCGGCGCATCTCAAACGATGGCATTATTGTAATAAAAGCCCAGCTATTTCGAACCCGGGAAAAAAACATCGGCAACGCCCTGAACCGGCTGAGCAACCTTATTCAAAAAGCACTTATTCCCATTGCAAAAAGAAAACCTACACAGCCCACCCGGGGGGCAAAACAACGCCGCTTGGACAACAAGGCCAGGCGTAGTGAGAAAAAGAACCTGCGGAAAAAAATTAATTTTTCCGACTGATTTTCCATGGCTACGGGGGTAAAAAACCTGCCAATTTTAATGCATGTCTTTTACCTGATTTATCATATATTACTTATCACATAATAACAAAGGAGCATTCCATGGCAAAAATGACGGAACGGATGAAAGAACTGTTTGCTAAGGTCCCCACTGCGGTTTTGACAACAGCAACAATAGATGGGGTGCCCAATGCGGTTCCAGTGGGTGCAAAAAAAATAATTGATGATGAAACCATACTTATTTCAGATCAATATTTTAACAAAACCCTTGCCAATCTCAAAAGTAACCCCCAGGCAGCCATTACATTCTGGGAAGGCCGCGAAGGGTATCAGTTGAAATGCAGCATCACCATTGAAACCCAGGGTGAGCGATACGAAGAAACTGCCAGATGGATTGAAGCATTGGGCAACAAGGCAGGCCATCCCTTACAATCCAAGGGAGCTGTCATATTCAACATTAAAGAAATTTACGGAGTATCACCAGGACCTGGTGCTGGCAAACAACTTGTATAAAAAGAAGGGGGGGTATGATTATCTATGACGGTATTTATAAATGGGATGGCAAACAGCGAAATGGTCAAACCCCTGTATGCTGGTGGCCAGGAGAGTATCGCATCCGCATCATCAAGCTGAAGTTAGAAACCTCTAAAATCCACTTCCTTAAAGATCATGCCGTGTTGTGTCGGAATATGGGCAAGGGTACCTCCATACATAACTATGTCCAGAACTTTGCCCGCCTTGTCTCGGAAAGACATAACCTTCAAATGGAAAAAACCCTGTGGATTGAATTTCTAAAAGTTCCCCGGGAGGAAATAGTGGTGGCAAATATGAATCGGGTGGCGGGGATGTCTGGAAAAGGACTTTTCAAGCCTTCCTGGCGCCCTATTCTTCCCAATGAACAAAAAATCATATCCCCTTATCTTGATGGGTTTGAGGGAAAATACCCGGAAGAATCCTGAGCCAGCATTTTTAACGCATCACAAGTATTTAAGACGGCATTGGCATGACTATTCCATGAATAATGAATGGTCATGCCATTTTTTACTTCGCAATCATCGCATATTTACAGAATAATATTCAACATCCGGCGCAGGGGTTCAGCAGCCCCCCACAGAAGCTGATCCCCCACAGAAAATGCCGTGAGATAATCATCCCCTAAAATCATTTTCCGGATACGCCCCACTGGCACGGTGAGAGTGCCGGTTACAGCAGCAGGGGTCAATTCCGTAATGGTCTGTTCCTTAATGTTGGGAACAACCTTGACCCAGTCATTATTTCCTGCCAGCATGGCATTAACATCATCAAGGGGAACATCTTTTTTCAGCTTGATGGTAAATGCCTGGCTGTGGCATCGCATGGCACCGATTCTGACACACTGACCGTCAATGGGGACCGGCCTGTCCATGCGACCAAGGATCTTATTGGTTTCAACACCGCCCTTCCACTCTTCACGGGTCTGACCGTTGTCCATCGCCCGATCAATCCAGGGAATCAGGCTGGCCGCCAGGGGAACACCCCAGTTATCCGTGGGAAATGCCCCGGATCTCAGGGTGTCGGTTACGTTTCGGTCAAGTTCCAGGGCAGCCACCGGGGACTGCTTCAAAATGCCTGATGCAGCATCGCCGATGGTCTTCATCTGGGCCACCAGTTCCTGCATATTTTTGGCACCGGCACCCGATGCCGCCTGGTAGGTCATGGAGGTGATCCAGTCCACCAGATCATTTTCAAACAATCCCCCCAGAGCCATGAGCATGAGAGAAACCGTGCAGTTGCCACCAATGTAGTTTTTGATACCATCATTCAGGGCCTGGTCAATGACCTTTCTGTTCACTGGGTCCAGGATAATAATACTCTTATCATCCATTCTCAGGGTGGATGCCGCATCAATCCAGTAACCATTCCAATCTCTGGCTTCCAGTTCTGGTCGTACGGCTTCGGTGTACGAACCGCCCTGGCAGGACACAATAATATCCATAGCCATCAAGGCATCTATATTATGAGCGTTCACCAGGGGCGGGGTGTCCATGCCCACATTCGGCCCCTTGCCCCCTTCCTGGGAGGTGGTAAAAAAAAGAGGCGTAAATCCCTTGAAATCATTTTCTGCAATCATCCGCTCCATAAGAACAGATCCCACCATTCCCCGCCATCCGACAAACCCTACTTGTTTCATTTTGTGTACCTCATTTTTATATTTTTTTTCAGCCCTGTTTCATAACCTGTTAATAACAGATTCCCATGGGCTTCAACTAAACCATATACATGTCTTTCTTCATTATGTGCGATGGCAAAAACATGCTTCTGACTGACGAATTCATAAGCCCATTTAAATATAAAGACTTGATAGTCATTTACCACACATTAATACCGCATGGCAATTTTCAAATAATAGCACCGAGCCAAACGCTCTCAATGAAAACCCAAGGCATTGACATTCCCCTGAAAACATGTGCAATAAATAAGCAGGGTATCAGATAGGAGAATGCATACTATAATTTCACATAATCAAGATTGCTCACAACATCGGCCAGCCTGGGCAGGAGCCCGGCTTACCTTACTGACATTCTTGCTTAAATTTTCTTTTAAAGGCAACGCGTTGTCAAAAGTATGAAGCATGATAAAAAAAACCTGAACCTCCAACAGCACAAGCCAGACCATTCAATAACATGACTCCATTGGCCTATCAGTTATGATAGCTGGCCGATGTTGTGACCAAGCCAGATAATTTTAACCCACACAAAAAAATTGATTGAGACACCTATGACAACATCTTGTCCCCCCCATGCTTCACAGTCCACCTCCTGGGATATACCCAAGCTGATGGTTTTAACAACTATGATATTGCTTTTGTTGTATCAGTTTACCGACATCGCATGGGGAGAGGAAAACAACCCATGGTCCCACAGTTTTTATTTTGAAAATGACCTCTTTACGGGAACAGACAGCAATTATACCAATGGCGTCAAATATGTTCTGATTTCTCCGGATTTATCCCCCAAAGCAAACAAAATGGGCAAAATTCCCCACGACGTACTGAGATATATCCATAAAATACCTTTTATAAAGAATACCCCTCCCCAAACCTCCCATAAAGTGGAGTTCGCCTTTGGACAGAACATGTACACACCGGCCGATATCAGCATCCACGAGCTCATTGAAAATGACAGACCCTACGCCGGATGGACCTATTTTGCCACTGCTTATCATCATAAAAGTAATCTTTCAGAACAACGATCCGTGATGGACACGGTGGAGCTCCAGCTGGGAATGATAGGCCCTGTCTCCCTGGCCGAAGAAAGCCAGAAATTCATCCACAGACTCCGGGATATTGGAATGCCCGAGGGCTGGGATAATCAGCTGTCCAACGAACCCGGTCTTGTCATTGCCTGGGAACGTAAATGGCTTTTTCATCCTGTGGAGAGAGGATTTGGCTGGGATACTATTTTTCATTCCGGGTTTACCCTGGGCAATGTATCCACCTATGTCAATGGAGGAATGGAATTCCGGCTGGGCTGGAACATCCCCAGAACCTTCGGGGTCTCCCTCATCCGGCCCGGAGGAAGCACCCGGATGAATCAAAGCCAGCATCCCGGAATCTATTTTCTGGGGGCTGCGGATGGTCGCTGGGTGGCAAGGGATATTTTTCTGGACGGCAACACCTTCACCGACAGTCACAGTGTGGATAAAAAACCCTGGGTGGCGGATTTTGCCTTTGGGGTGGCAGTAAATTACAATCGATTCATGCTTACGCTGACCCAGGTGCTGCGAACCCGCAAGTTTGAGGGACAGCCTGAGAGCCATTCCTTTGGTGCAATCTCTATCTCCTGGTTTTTTTAAACCCATGAAAGACATCACCCTCGAAAACATTTATTTTCAGCCCCTTTCCCATGCAAAGCTGACTGCCTACCTGGATCGCATTGCCTATACGGGCAGCCTTTTACCCAGCGTTCAGCTCCTTGAAGATCTTCACATGGCCCACGTCACGGCTATCTGTTTTGAAAATATCCACCCCTTTTTGAACCTGCCTCTGTCCGTTGCCTTAGATGACATCTTCAATAAAATGGTCCTTGAAAAAAGAGGCGGATACTGTTTTGAACACAATCTGCTGTTTGCATCGGTGTTACTGAAACTGGGCTTTCGGCTGGAGATGCTCACAGCCAGGGTGCTCTTTAATACCACACCGCTCCCCCCCCGTACCCATATGCTGCTGCAGGTACATGCAGATAATCGCACATGGCTTGCAGATGTTGGCTTCGGCACCAAAGGCATCCTGCTGCCCCTGGTGATGGAACCCGAATTTTGTCCCCGCTACTTTGCGGGAAGAACCTTCCGGGTAGAACCCCGGGGACGGTTTCTGGTACTTCAGTCCATAATCCACAACACCTGGACGGATCTGTACATTTTTTCCATGGAACCCCAGGAATGGATTGATTATAAAATGGCTAACCACTATGTTTCCACCCACCCCGATTCGAAGTTCACCCAAATGCTGATCCTTCAGATCCACACAAAAAAATCACAGATCATTCTCAAAGGAAACGAGATCATTGAGACCCGGGGAGAACTGCCGATAAATAAAACTTTTCTGGAAAAAGAGAGCATAGCTGAGCAGTTGAGGCGTGTATTTCACCTGAATCTGTCTCTGGAGATGATCCGATCTCTGCAAAATGTTATTTTTCCATCCTGAGCATTCATGGCACTTTCATGGCCTGCTCATACCCCAAGCCTTACCCCACTGGCCCGCTGACGGGTGGCCCATCTTATGACCAAGCCCCAATGTTATAAAACCAGTTTTTTCACGGCAGCCATATACGCCTGAAGCCCCCGCATGAAAATATCATTATGGTTGGCTCCTGGAATCTTTAGAAGGGTTTTATTGGAAGCAGGACAGGCATCAAAGAGATCCTGCCCATCGGAAAAAGGAATAATGTGATCAAATTGGGCATGTATAATCAGGGTGGGGCCGGTCCAGACTTTTATTTTCTCAGCATTGCCGAACCCCAGCTCCTCTTTAAACCCAATGGCATCGGGGTCCATGCCAAGCACGCTTAACAATTTCCCGGCATGGGCAAACCCGCTTTCGATGATTAGGTTATCAAAACCCGGGAAGGGCTGACAGGCAAGCTCCAGGGCCGATGCACTGCCAAGGGATCGTCCCATGAGGGTCAGGCTGCCGGTAAAACCGTTTGCTTTAAGGTGTTTTTTAAAAAACGCCAGAATGGCATGACAGTCCTTCATCATGGCTGAAACCGAAGGTACCCCCGTGGATCGGCCATACCCCCGGTAATCCACCACCAAAAAATTGATCCCCATACGGTTGTACGCCTCTCCGAGATCATCGTAATCGGCAACGATCTCTCCATTTCCATGGAAAAAGAGAATGGTGGGGTTGCTTCTGCCCGCCACATGGAAACATGCCCCGATGTGAACATCATCTTCCACTGGTATCCACAGATCTTTGTCCGTAAGGTGTCGAAAGCCATCCTCTGGACGGGGATGAAAAATATGCGCCAGCACCCTGGGCTGATCCAGGATAGAATAGTCGGTATTCACTTTGTACGACATGTCCTCCTCCTTGGTTTAACTTACAATATCCAGTTAAATACTTTTGAAAAGAGTTAATGCATCATGGAACAAAACCCCTGCAAAAAGAAAAAGCAGGATGCCCAGAAAGCGCATAATACAGAGATACGCCTTTCCCGTAAAAAAATGGCGGGACTTTCCAACCAGAACGGCCGTCAATACTTTGGCCCCCACCAGAAGAAAATAAAAACCGGTTACAAATGCCAGAGCGGACAACGGGTGATGATCCAGGGCCTTTAAAAACGTGGGTGCCCCCACACTGATCCAGAAAAGATAGGGCTGAGGATTGGTAAGATTAACCACTATACCTTTTTTCAGGGAGGCGCTGGGTACCTGCGATGAGCCTCCAAGAACGCGGCCATCCGTATGAAGGCTGTCATATCCCATGTGCATCAGTACCAACCCGCCAATCAAAGAAATGGTCCCCAGCACGCCATGGGAAGAAGAGATCCGGGATAGAATCAATAAACTGAACAGGATAATGGGGAAATCCGTCACCAAGGGGCTTATGGCGGCCCGGATACCGGCGCTGATGTTATATCGCAAAGTTTCAGAAATTACCAGAGCCGTGAGCGGTCCTGGGGCAAACCCCGCAGATGCTCCCAAAACAAGGCCTGCCGTCAGAAAAGCAAACATCCCTCTCCCCTTTTTTTCATTGTGTCCATTTTCCTGTTTCTTATGAAGATCATGCATCCCCTGCTTTAGTTCATTTCAAATCCACGTGCCTTCAAAAAAGCCCGCATATGTGGACGGGATTCCTTGCCCACCAGATTTTTCATCTCCAGGGTCCAGCAGCTTTTTTTGGTACCTCCGGTGCGGGTCCGGTAATATTGAGTCAACGTTTCATCATATGCCTCAATGGCATGCCTGTCTATGTCATCATAGCGCTCTTCACTTAGCACCACGGAAAGGGGCAGACGGGGCTTAATCTCGGGATCCTGGTCCGGATACCCCATGCAGAAACCAAACACAGGATAAACCTGATCCGGCAGATTCAAAAGCGCACATACCCGTTGGGGGTCATTGCGGATACCTCCTATATAACAGATCCCAAGTCCCATGGATTCCGCCGCAATGGCACAGTTTTGAGCAAAGAGTGCCACATCAACGGTGGCAATGATAAAATGCTCGGTCATGCCCCGGGCAAAGTGCCCTCCCTGCATTTCACAGGCAACGCCCGGCCGGAGAAGGTCGGCGCAAAAGACCAGAAACGCTCCGGCGGTATCCACATATTGCTGATCACCTGCCAGACAGGCGATTTCCCGGCGGGTGGCTCCTTCCCGGACACGGATCACCGTGGTGGCCTGTAGGTTGCTGGAAGTGGCTGCGGACTGGCCGCACCGAATTATTTCATTGATCAGCTCATCTGTTACGGGCTGATCCGTAAACTTGCGGATGGACCTATGGGATCGAAGCTGTTTTATTACTGGATTCATGGGATGTTCTCCGTTAGGATGTTCTTGAGCACGGTGAAATGCTATCCTCAAATTTGTTCATGGCCGCCTGACCCCTTAATCGCCTGGAAAAGACAATCAAGATACTTGAAACAATAAAAAGATTTAGGCCCCCCTTCACAACATGCATGAAACTTACATCAAGCTATCAGTATCACCGATCAGAACAACTTTTACCAGCTGATTTTCTAAAAAAATGCAGGCATAACAAAAAGACCACCACCTTGGCGACAAACGAGCAAATAAGGACAAGCAAAGTCAATAAGACACACCTGTCCCCTCCCCACAATGAAAACGTAGGATTCATAAATTTTATTTATAATCAAAAGCCAACAAAAGAAGGCTATCTGTTTTTCGTTGCAATGGAAAAAGAACACTTGGGATTGCTCAATTCATAAAACAGGCGCCCAAAACAAAAAAGCCCTGAC
>NZ_BAAHYK010000054.1:0-32299 GCF_054657595.1 Desulfocicer niacini | reverse complement strand
TTTTGAATAATGTCTGCAATGGCACCGCCCATGGGATACCAGGTTCCACCTGCCTTACCTGAGGCGATACTCAGATTTTCGTTCGCATGAACCGTCGCCGTACAAAAAGAGACCATCAGGATTACCGCCATCAAAAACCGTTTGC
Source organism: Desulfocicer niacini (assembly GCF_054657595.1). Lineage (NCBI taxonomy): Bacteria > Pseudomonadati > Thermodesulfobacteriota > Desulfobacteria > Desulfobacterales > Desulfobacteraceae > Desulfocicer > Desulfocicer niacini. The sequence goes on along the minus strand of NZ_BAAHYK010000054.1, from coordinate 32,154 downwards.
TAAAACTTTTACTTTTCTTCAAGCATACCTCCTTAAAATTATGGGATGAATATCAATTCCTATATAATATATGATATATTATGTCAAGGGATAAAAGTTATGGCGATGATTCCATTATACATCTGAAATATAAAGATATTATACTTTATTAATGATTAGAGATGTGGTTTGTTTATCCTTGTTTTTTTAACAAAAACGGCATAATTTAATTAATTGCCATGCCTTACTCAAAGTTCAGTTCAGATATTTTTCAAGTTTTACAGGGGGTGCATGATGGGTCTAATCTTGCCTTTCATCCAAAATTTTTTGTGATACTTCCGTCCTTGTAAACCCTCTGCAAAAAAGAGCCCGCGCATAAGAAAAAATCAGTGATAAAGTTATCACCCTTTTTATAATGAAATCTGGAAATAAGATGCCAATCTATCGAGGAGAGTCTAAATCATCATGTTCAGGGCAGATCTGTTGAGCGTTCAGATTCTTCAATCAGGCTCGGACGACCGATGATAGACAAATTGCTGGGTCTCCGATTTTTTAGAATTCTTGAAAGATTAACGCCATGCTGTGAGGCGCGCGGTAGTTTTGCGCGTCCTTACCAGCAAAATGTTATGTTTTTTATTTGCTTAAATCTTGCACCAAAAGATCAATCATTTTTGCTGAATATATTGGCTCGTTAGTTTGGACAAATACGGGTATTGAAGAGCCGTCTTTGGAAACAACAATCATTGAATTATCCAAATCAACATCAATATCCAAAATGTCTTTTAATTTAACTGCGGTTACGCCTTCGCTGATTACCAACAGCCTTTTATCAGTAACAATGAATTGACCTTGGCGACGCACAGAATATTCGTAATCGTATTCAGCTGATTTTTTAGCCTTTTTCCGAGATAAAACTTTAGCTTTGCCATTATAGTAGGCGGTTTCTGTTTTCTGAAGCTTTGAAGCCGTAATTTCAACAGGTCTTAAGGGTAGGGATAATTTTTGCATACGCAAAATTTCACGGATAACCTTTAATTCTTCTCGAACATCGGATTCATGTAATCCAAGACCGGATAAATAATTTTTTATCTTTTCCATTTCCTCAGCCGTAATTTCATGATCAGCAATGATATCGAGATATAAAAGCCTGAAGATTTCTTTTTTAGTTTTCAGCTTATAATCATCCGGGACGCTTACTATTTTTTCCAGACTGTCTATTTGTTTATGTTCTTCTTCCGATATGATTTGATCATCAATTATCTTGTCTATAACGGCAGTATATACATTTTTTTCTATTTTATTGATTTTATCTTTCAGGTCGCTGTATTTTTTTGTTTTATATTTTTTATCAACAATTTGTGCGATAATATCTTTATCAGGTGCATTTTCAGCAAGTACAAAATAATCATCCAATGCTTTCTTGTAATTTGTTAGAATTTTAGTTTTTTTTGATTTGTTTAAAAAATAGATAATTGCGGAAAGCACACCTATGGAACCAATAAAAATTGGAATCGCCGGATTTTCAGTCAGCCATTTTATAATCTGGATGCCAATAACAATTCCAATAATAACCAGAATTACTGACCCAAGACCTCCACCGGAATCTACTGAGGCACTTTTCCCGGAGCTTAGATTCTTTCGATAATAAAGGCCACCTCTTCCAGCATGAACATAGTTTCTTCCGCTCGCAGAAGTGCCAACACGAAGCCCTTTAACTCCAACCGATGCGCCAAGTCCTCTTTTTGAGAGGTTCAATCTTACAGGCCCAGCTTTGAAGCTTTTACGTAAATATAATCCCATGGCTTTAAATCCTATGTTCTTCGTTTAAAACATAACTTTGCTCTTCTGCGGTCGCGGCTTTTTGCGACCCGAAGCAAGAGCATTGTTGGAAACCCATATTAATTTTTAGAAAGCTGTTTTAGGAGTTGAAAACATTAACCTAAGACAATTTTCGGGGGTGTTTTTTCGGGATTTGTCAAATATAATCAACCTATTGGCTTGGTCCGACAAGAATTTAATGTAGCAAGAGCATTGTTGGAAACCCATATTAACCATATAAATTCTTAGAACGCTGTTTTTGGGGTCGAAAACATTAACCTAAGACAATTTTCGGGGTGTTTTTTCGGGATTTGTCAAATATAATCAACCTATTGGCTTGGTCCGACAAGAATTTAAGTTACTATTGCTTTGATCTGGTGGGACTTTCTTAACCTATATGTCAGGGTAAGCCCTGCAATAAGGAAAGGTGAACTTTCTTGACCTGATCACCCACTGGGTAATATTATCGAATTTCTAAGGCCCTATGCCTTATCCCATCGATCTGGATTTAGCTCGGCGCGAGCATGTTCATCGTTGAGATATATTTTGATCAAGGGGTAAACGTAGATGCGACCCCTTTTCTTTGCTATGCCAATTCTTCTTGATCTTCTGGGTAAGGTACCGGGTTCGCTGAAGACCATCCTTCGCGCTGTGGGGCATTACGACTTGTTCGCACACTAACTCCTTCAGTTGTGATAACTTTCCCACCACGATGAATAAACGCTCGAATTACGGCTTTCCTTGGATGATTTTTATCTTCTTTTGCAGCACTAATGATTGCCGAAAAATTTTCGGATACTGAGCTTTGTTTTGGACCAAGTATCCTATCTAATATTTCTGAATTAACATTATGCCTTGAGCCATGATGTGGAACCTGAATCCTATCTATTCCGGGAAGATACAGTCCCTCGGCTGGAGCATATTCGATAGCCTCTGATAATGTTGCCCGCCCAGCATCACCTGTTAATAATATATTTTCACCACATAACTTTGCGAACTGAACTACGCTCATATTATTTTCGGGGCTGGTATCCTCTTCTGGAAAGACTTCTTCTCCCCAAGCTGACCGGATAAAATTTACAGCTTTTTTTAATAGATTTCCAGCTGCTTCTAATATCGATTCCTGCTCTGCCTTTGTTGCTTCTGGCGTTTTTTCAGACTCTACAACTAAATTTAAATAATGCTCTTTAGATGGAGCTAATACAGTGAAATCTCCAATTTGGCTTCCTTGAAAAGGTTCAAATATTGGGACACCATTTTCCTCAGCAAGTTCCTCTAATTTGGAAATATTGGGATATAATTCTTTCAAACGCTTTTTTAAATTTTCTACCGAGGTGAAGCGTTTAAATCTGTCAATTAATTCATCCGCATATAGCCAAGGTCTTAGCATCCATAATTCTTTAATTTCAAAATCATCAAATAGTATCCTTAAGCCTCCAGCATGATCGCCATCAGGATGAGTTACGACAACAGCATCAATACAGGAGGGCGAATTATAATAATCATTTATGTGCTCAATTAGTTGTTCTCCTGTTTCTTGGAAACCGCCGTCAACGACATGAATCCGGGTATTATCTGCAATGCTATATCTGATTGATATTGCATCACCACTTTTCCCATTCCCAACACTTAAAAAATCAATTTCAAAATAATCTGACATCTATTGCTCCTCCTTTGAAGCAGCGACACGTTTTGTGATATAATCAGTTTGTTTTTTGTATGCGAATAAAAAAAGCACCAACAATCCGACTGCAATAATTTCTGATTTCCAGTCACTAAAAATAGAAAATTTCTTTGATATTAATTCATAGCCTTCTAATAATATAAGAAGTAAGAATAAGGAACAGAATGTTCTATACATATTATTGGCTTCAGATAGAATGTTTATAACAGAGTCCTTTTTTGATGCAGATACAAAATCAGGATACGGAGCAAATAATAAAAATTTTATTTTTTTTAAAATGGGCTCTACAATCAACGATCCAATCCGACTAATAACAAGACCAATGAAATAGTATAAAAAAACGCCAAGAACGATATCTTTCTGAACAAAAGAAAAGGAGGTTAATTTCTCGGCAAGTATTACAAAGATAATACCTGGGAATAGATAGTTAAAAATATTATATGATGAGAGCTTGTCCAAAAGATCTTTCATTAATCATATCCTCATAGCTACTGCAAAATTATTGATGTGACGCACCTAAATAATTGAATTTTTTTCTGAACGTCAAATCGAGATTTGATATCCTAAGCCAACTTGTTTTGTTATCGTTATTAAACCGTCTGAACGTGTTGTTAATACATAGCGTCTCTCAGGCCCACCATTCCAAGGAACGCCAATAGCATGCTGTTTATATTTGTTTTTTTGGGTCTCATGTACGATTTCTTTGTCTGAAATTATTATGATATCAGGATTGCAATAATCGAAAACCTCCTGACAGTATCCACTTTCTCTGCCATGATGCGAGGCTACAAAAATGTCAACCTTTTTCAGATTATCCCTAAATGATGGCACCTCAAGCAATTCTTTCCAACCAGCCCTTTCTAAATCACCAGGGAAAATAATACCCATTCCATCATAATGAACAAAAGCAACAAGGCTCAAATTGTTTGTATCTGTAAAAGTTGGGTAAGAATTGCAAAAGCATTCAAACTGAATGTGGGGAAAAACAGGTGGATCTGATTCTCCATGAACATATTCAGCATGCAGATCGATTGCCGCCTGCATTGCAGAGGTGATAGGACCACTTATTTGTTTAATTCTCGATAGTGTTTCTGGAGTAATGCTTCTATTTCTAAAGAATAATTGGATGGGAAGAACTCTCAGAAGATTATGCAAATCGCTTACATGATCCTGATCAAAATTATGTATGATCAGGTGTTCAATTCCTGTGCAACCTTTTCGTGGTAGATAAACAGAAGGTCGAAAGTCTGTTTTCTCATTATGTCCACAATCAAATAGCATGATATTTCCATTATCAGCGATAAGGTATGCACAAAAACCATGCGAAACATCAAAAATTTTGATTTCCATTATCGATTGTTTCTTTCATTAATCAGAATTCAAATTTGTATTTGATTCATAACACCAACATCACCGGTGAAATCCGGTGCATGTTGATTGTTTAAATAGGTATATTGTCCCCGGAATTCGTTAATAGTCAGGCATGTTGTCAATTGCTTCAGAAAGTCCTGAGCTACAACCGCCGAGAAAGTTATATATCGCTTTAAATACATCTTTAATTTGAGTTAGTTCCACAGCTTCAGGCGTACCCTTTAAAGTGTTGTTCTCTTTCATATCTTGGGGGTATCTCAAACTCTGACCAGTCATATCGATTTTATGGAATTCTATAATGATTTTTTCTGCATGATCAACATCACTTTTTGTGTTATCTGGCAATGATTCTCGCGGCCAGAATGCTTCAATTCCTCTGCGAGCATGATTCCAAAGCTTATGAAGCCCGTGTTTTTTCATAGCCTCAGAAACACTTTTGGTCTCTTCTATTAAACCTAAACGCAAGCTCAATTTTATTACTTCTTTAAGTTGTATTTCTAAACTGTGTCTGTATAGATAGGTGATTGGCATGAAGTAGATATCAGATGGAGCTCTATTTCCTTCCTGACACAGAGAATCAACCAATTTATCGCCAGATCGTTTAAAGGCTTCTGCATAAATAGTTTCGTTTGGTTGCATTGATGCAAGCCAACCAAGGGATATCCAAGCTGGTGACATTCTATCCCCATCTTTCACTTTGAATGGGTTGTCACCTTTTTTAGGCCATCTAAACGTACTCAACTCTCCGAACGATGACATTTTAGTGGCTCCTTTTATTAAATTGGTGTTAATGGGGGACAAAATTATTTGATTTAATTTTATTCTAACCCAAATTATCTATTTATGCATCAACATCTCTTTTTATAGAAAAAGCACTCTTTATGAACAACCAAAAAAGAGGTACCTCATTTTCAAGACCACACTTGTAACATGGAAGTCTTTCTGTCAGGTAAAGTGCTGGAGCATCCTTTTTATAAATTTTTAATTTAGTATCGCAATAAATGCATACTAAAAAATTGTTCAAAATTTTTTTCAGTAGATTCGTCATTGTTTGAGATCTACCATCTGCGAAAATCGACTGGTAGCATCCCAACGTCGACATTATGTAATAATCTACTGTTTTCGAATTCGTTGGAGCGATTAAACTAAAACACTCGAATGAAACTTGTATTAAAAAAAGAAACAAATAGGGCAAAGTCTTGTTATAGACGACATCGAAGAGATCATTATCAAAAGGATTCCTAAAGATATAATTAAAATTGTAATCATCTGTTTTGAGAAGTTCCCCATATTTTGTTGTTAGGTGGGTTGCTTTTTGCCAATACGGTTCCAGTCCGCGAGAACACTTTTTAGAATAAATCATATCCCAAATAAGTTCTGCCTCAAAAGCTTCTTTGGTACTAAGTTTTTCTATAGCCTTATTAAAAACTGATATCCTTTTTTCCTTTTCAATACCCCCAAAACTCCGATAGTTTTCCTTTTCAAATCGGTTAATAAAATCGTTTTCATCAGCAAGCAACCATGATAATAGCCACAAATTTTCTTTTAATGGTTTTCGTAATAGAGATAAGGCAACAGTAAATTTTCTTTTCTCAAAACATCGTAATGACTCATAGAGAAAATGCAGCATATCTGATGTTAATGCCATGATTATATGGCCGCGTAAATATTGCTTATATTCTTTTGTGAATTCTTTGTTTTTTAAAAAATCAATTATATTTATTTCATCTGGAGGATTATCAACTGACTCCATGACTTCGATTAAAGCATCTTCGATTTTATTGTGAGCTCGCTTTGCTTCATATTCGACTAGGATTTCGGCAAGTCTATCATGAAGAAAAAAACAAAACTCATGTGCTGCCCAATATTCTGGAGGTATTAAAGATAATCTTTCTTCGTCAATAATTCCTATATGTTGTATAGACAAAATTAATCTCCAATTTTAAAACCCTTATGGTGTGGTAGTTGAACAAGTTGTTGTGTTGGTCTGGATATCATTCATAATTTAATATCTAACTGGATAATAAGCGTAATATCCAGTTTCACATATCCGTCTTATATGAAAAAGGGAATATCAAGATTTGGAAATTATGTAAAAAAATAATTAAACAAACTTTATAATATATAAACCCTCACACCGATCAGGCTTCCCATCCATCACAGCTCCGCCACATCCAAATATCCTGGCAGTCGAGTCGATACCACCGCATGTTGTGGGGAGGGCTAGAGAAAAACCACCTTCACCCGATTCAACAAAAGATTGGGATTGACCCTTCAGGTCGACACAATCCTAAAGGTTAGCAGCTTATTTTGACGCTAATTTGATATGGAAAGATGTAGCATAATTTGGGTTTCTGGTATTTACTTCAATCAAATACTCACCAGGAACTAAAAATATATTCTTCATCACCGCACCATTTCTCCTGTAAAAAGGCTTTATTTCTTTTATCCTTGGCTAACTGCGATGCAGCCGCCGTGAACAAGTACTTGACCGGACCCGCATAGCCAAGATATCCGGTTAACCGCATATCATTAATATCTGAATGGTATACGACTAGAAACAATTGTGATATTTGTCCTTGAAGCATTTCTTCATAGACTCTGTTCATATCTTTGAAGTCTTCCATATTTTTAGATAGACGGTCGTTTTAACAATATTCCTGAGTGATAAGGCGACCCCAGATAAAGTCAAACACCAAAAAGCAAAACCTCTTTGGCATCCTGAAATGTGCAATAAATAAAACTATTATTCTCTATACTCTAGAAACAATTATATCAATAACGTCTTTTATAATGCAACAAATTTGAACAATATTAATAATGACTATTGTTGATTGGAAAGAGACTCTATATATAGCACCTGCCCCTCCCGGGAAAGGCCAATATTGTGATCAGAAGCAAGGCGAAAAGACTAAACTTAAGGGAATTTCAGATAAAAACAGAATATTTCCAAAGAACAATGTTGAAATAACTACCATATTGTTGATCTGGAGGGAGTTTACGCCAGTGGCCAACAAGTGACTTAATGCATCAACGCGAAGAACATTTTTCATGGACGAGGATGGCCAAAGCCAGATCCAAAACAGAAAAACCAATGCTTTCATAAATTGTACTATCTTTGTCTGATACCCTGCCCTTTTGCTGGCCACCCATAATGGGCATCGGGCAATGCCAGGGTGGCAATGGCCGCAGCAGCCCCTGTCTTAAAGTTGGTCATGTCCAGAAAATCCATGAAGGAATACCAAGGACATGGAAATCAGTGGGGTAGACTTGCTTAATCCCTGGTTATGAAAGGCCAGCACCCCAGATTCACCGGGCACATTCCCATTTTTCCGGTTTACTCACAATATGGTTCATTTGTCATAGTTGGTGGGATGAACGGGGTCAGGCTTGTGTTATTGGCGTTATCTTTTCACAGCCTGTACAAACGCCAAAACCAACGATAATGCCAATAACGCAAGCCTGACCCCTCTCTGTGATCTGCGCAGAGAAAAAAATCCCATGCCAACATTCCAGGAATGGCAGCTGTTCACTCTTTTCCCAGATCCATCTCTTCCATGAACCGGTAATCGGTAATATCACACTGCAGGGGGGTAATGGAGATAAAGCCTTCATTAATGGCAGCGTCATCAGACGTTCTCATTCTGCCGGCCGGGGGCATGTTGCCATACCAGAAATAGGCACGTCCCCGGGGATCTTCCCGTTTATCAAATTGAGTGGAGATGTTCTCCATGGTCTGACAGGTCAGCCGCACCCCCTTTGTTGCCCGGATAAGCCCCGACGGGGCATTAATATTCAAAAACGTATGCCGGGGAAGCCCCTTTTGAAGCACCTTTGCGGCAACGGTTTCGGTGTAAGCGGCCATGCCATCAAAATCCATCACTGACCCGATCTTGATGGACACCGCCAGAGCGGGCAGCCCGTTTAATGCGGCTTCCCTTGCGGCCCCTGCCGTTCCGGAGTAATGAATATTCACCCCGGTGTTAGACCCGGCATTAATACCGGATATCACCAGATCTGGCGGCGTATCATAGATGTCAAACAAAGACAGCTTTACGCAGTCCGCCGGTTTTCCATCCACGGCATAAATGACGCTTTGGCCATCCTGGCGGATCTGTCTCATGCGCAGGGGTTCATTGATGGTGATGCCGTGCCCCACGGCGCTTCGCTCACCATTGGGGGCCACCATGATCACCTCATGGTGTAGTCGAAACCGCTCATAAAGAGCCTTAATACCGGGGGCTTTATAGCCATCATCATTGGTCAGTAATATTCTCATCAGCCATACCTTGTTGTTTTTTTTTGTTAAATCGTTTAATGGGTAAACAGGGTATGCCACAGCCCGTGATTTGTCAAAAAAAAAGCAACTGGCGGGCTTGGTCACAGCTGAGCCTCAATTACCAGGCAGTTTCAGCAAGATAGCTCGGGAGCAAGCCCAAACATGAACTTTAAGGGGATACCCCCAAATTCATTTTATCCGGTAGGTATAGGCAATCATCATCTGATTTCTGTCCTCTATGTTCAATGCCGCCTCAAGTCCGGCACAATCAAGGTTGACATTTATGGCCTCCTTGGTCATGCGAAGGCCCATGGGGTTTTTTTCCGCCATGGTTCTGGCAAGCCCTTCCGCCGTTTTCAGCATCCCCTCCTTATTAACCACCCGGGAGGCAAACCCCAGATCCATGGCCGTTGAGGCATCCATCCAGTTCCCGGTGAGAAGGTATTCATAGGCCCGGCCTGCTCCGATGAGACGGGGCAGAAAATAGGAGGAGGCCATGTCCGCGCCGCCAAGACCGATATTGATATACGCCGCGGAAAACCGGGCATCCTCGGCCAGAATACGTATATCCGAGGCCATGGCCAGGGAAAACCCGATGCCGGCGGCGGCCCCGTGGACACAGGTGATGATGGGCTGGGACAGCTGACGCATGGCAAGGAACAGCCGGCTCATGCGGGCCTGGGCATCATAGGCCTTCACCGGTGACATGGCAAAAATATCCGGGGCATAGCCCTTGGTGTCAAGGCCGGCACAAAAGCCCTTGGCACTGCCGCCGTCAAGGATGATCACCCGGGTGGTTTCATCGTATCTTCGCTCCCTTAAAAAGGTTTCAAAGGCTTCTACCATGGGCAGATCAAAGGCATTATAGGTTTCCGGGCGATTCAGGGTCAGGTATCCGATTCCATCTTTTACTTTAAATTCCAGGGGACTGGTGGATTTCTCTTCGTTCATTTTATTTTTTCTTCCTTTTGGGTTCCTAAGCAGTGAAACAGGCCTCGGGCATATCCATGGTCACCCCATTGCTGTGGGTCAGGGTATGGGACAAGGCTTTTATTTTTGGCAATTCATGGGAAAAATAGTACCTTGTCACATGGATTTTACCCTCGTAAAACAATACATCCGATTTTTTCAGGGATGGACTTTCCAACGCAGTTGCCGCTGCCCCGGCCATGGCCAGCCACTGCCAGGCAATGACAAGGGTTCCGAACATTTCAAGATACAGGGTGGCATCGGCCAGATAGGCCCCGGCACCCTTTTCCATGGCCAGAGCACCCAGGGTCATGGTGGTTTCCTCAAGAAGGCTGATCCCCCAGGACAACTCCTCTGCCATATGTTCAAGGGGTTTGTGCTGACTGACACGTTCCATGCAAGCCACCATCTCCTTTTTCAACAGCACCAGTCCCCTGCCGTCTTCCATGACCACCTTCCGACCCAGCAGATCCATGGCCTGGATACCCGTGGTCCCCTCGTGGATAGGATGAATGCGCATGTCCCGAAAATGCTGCTCCACGGGAAAATCCTCGCAGTAACCATATCCGCCAAAGCATTGCAGGCTCTGACTGACACTTTGAATTCCCATCTCCGACGGGAAGGACTTGGCCACAGGGGTGAGCAATTCCAGAAGCAGATGATACTGCTTTTTATCCGGATAACGGGTTAAAATATCCTCCCAGATACCGCATTGCAGAATCAGGGCCAGGGCGCCCTCAGAGATGGCTCTCTGGAACAAAAGCATGCGTTTCACATCCGGATGCCCGATGATGGGACGTTGGGGGGCATCCCGGGAATCGGTAAGTGCCCTGCCCTGCTTCCGGGTCCGACAATAATCAAGGGCTGAGTGGTAGGCCGCCGTGGCTATGGCCGTCGCCCCCATGCCCACTTCCAGGCGTGCACTGTTCATCATCTTGAACATGCAGGAAAGCCCCCGGTGGGGTTCTCCCACCAAATATCCCCGGCAATTGTTTTTTTCACCCAGACGAATGCCCGTGATGGGGGTGCCCCGGTATCCCAGTTTATGGAACACCTGGGTGACAACGACGTCATTGTCCACCAGTTCTCCCTGGTCATCGGGCCGTAATTTTGGAACCACAAACAAAGAAATCCCCTTTGGACCCGGAGGGGCATCTTTGATCCGTGCCAGCATCAGATGAACGACATTGTCCACCCCGTCATGATCCCCGGCAGAAATAAACACTTTTTCACCGGAAATGGCATAATCGCCCCCGGCAAGGGGAACCGCCATGGTGGACAAATCGCCCAGGGAACTGCCCGCCTCGGGTTCTGTCAACGCCATGGTTCCCTGCCATTTCCCTGCCAGCATGGGGGGCAGGTAAATCTCCTGGAGGATGCTGGAACCAAATGATAGAATCAGCCGGGCCGCACCGATGGTGAGTCCGGAATAGGCAGATGCCGAATAGTTGGCTGCGGCAAAGATAAAATTAATACAGTGAAGCAGGGTAGCCGGCATGTTTTCGCCGTCCCATTGTTCGGGAAATACGGCGGATATCCACCCGTCATGGCCCAGGGTTGTCAAGATACGACGCACATCCGGGTGAACCTGCACCTGTCCCCCGGAAAGTATGGGCGGATTTCTGTCCATCTCTTCAAAAATGGGATGCAACGCCTTTGTGGCAAACTCCAGGGCCGCCGCAAGCACCATATCCATGGATTTTTCATCATGGCCGTTCAATGCCTGGGCATCTGCTTTGTCCATGGCCGCCACGGTGGTGTGAAGGGTAAACTGTAAATTTTTCATGCTCATGAATTTGTCTGCCATGAATCATCCTCAAATTGGGTAGTCGGTTTTGGGTACTGGGTACCGGGTTCTGGGTTCTGGGTTCTGGACGTCGGGTGCTGGAATCAAACACAGTAAGGTTTTTTTATTAGAAAATAAAACGTCCGAGCATCCTCAGCAGAGCGCCCCCCCCCCCGATGGGCAATAGGAACCGGGCAATCGAGCTGTCTACAGTTCCGGTCCGGGCCCATTGCCCGTCGGGGGGGCGGCGGCATAATACCATTTTCAATATTCGTTGTGTCCGACAGGACATGTGGATTTTATATAAAAATACCCACAGCAAAGCCCCCGGCGGGCCAAGAATCAGGCCCATTGGAAGCCAATGGCGGGCTGTTATACCAGCATACCCCCGTCACAGATCAGGCTGGCACCCGTGGTAAAAGAAGCCGCATCGGACACCAGATACAGAACGGCTCCGGCCATCTCCTCCGGTGCAGCATATCGTCCCAGGGGGATCTGGGCCAGGGCATGTTTACAGATTTCGTCAGATGAGATAATGGCGCTGGCAAATTTAGTGTCGGTGAGTCCCGGCAGCAGGGCATTTATCCGGATACCTTTGGGGGCAAGTTCCCGTGCCAGGGTCTGGGTCATGTTCACAAGGGCCGCCTTGGTGGCCGAGTAAACCCCCTGGAACATCGCCGGTTTTACGGCATTCACCGAGGCGACATTTACAATGGCTCCTTTGTCTTTCATCAGGGGTACGGCATGCTTTATCATAAAAAACGGGCCTTTAACATTCACATCAAGGGTTTTATTCCAGACATCCTCATCGGCGGTGATCATCTCACCAAAATGGGGATTGGCGGCGGCATTATTCACCAGAATGTCCAGAGCCCCGTAGGTATCCACAATTTTTTCATACATGGCCTTGATCTGGTCCGGGTATCCCGTGTGGCAGGCCATGGCCCGGGCATCAAAACCTTCTTCCCGGATACTGGCTGCAGCCTGTTCCAGGGATTCCAATCTCCGGCTTACCAAGATGCATCTCGCCCCGTTCCGGGCCAGTTTCTGTGCAACGGCAAATCCAATCCCCCTGCTGGCTCCCGTGATAACCGCAACTCTTTTGTCCAGATTAAAGTCTTTCATCTCCTGCGCACCTCCATTTAAGATAAAATCAACAGGGAAGCCTTGGGGGCCTTGCCTTTGGAAATCCCCCTTCCCCCCGGTGGCCCAAAGCGCCAGGTCCCGACAGGGTAATCATCCGGGCGGCGCAATGCGTCTGCCATCATTTTTATCGGGCCTGGTCACAAGCCGGACCCCATTGGCCGCCAGCTGTGACGGGTGGCCCATGTTACGACCAAACCATTTTTATCCATTTGACATATCCCATGCAGAAGAACAAATCAAGGCAAAAAATGAACGAACGTTCGTGATTTAATAAGCTTGTACCAAGCACTTAAAGAGAAATACCCCAGATGCCCCTGGTATAATCACGGATGGTGCGGTCCGTGGGAAATTTGCCCATGCCGGCGACATTTAAAATCGCGCGTCTACGCCATTCAGCCCTATCTTCGTACACCTGGCTCACCGTATCATTGATGCCGTACCCATAGGCAGGAATTTTAAGGGTGGTCTTCAGCACTGAAATCAAGTAATATTGTGGCCATGACTGAACTGATCCTGACAGAAAAATTTTCCGTGGCAGCTGACTTTGCCAAGGCCCTGGGAATCAAAAAAAAGGCAGATGGATTCTTTGAAGGAGAAACCCATGTCATCACCTGGGCCGTGGGTCATCTGGTGGAGCTGTTTGCCCCCGACGATTATGATCCGGGGCTGAAAAAATGGCGGCTGGAAACCCTGCCCCTGATTCCCGACACCTTTCAATATAAACCCATCCGGCAAAGTCATAAACAGCTGAAAATCATTAAATCCCTTGTAAAACAGCCCCGATTTTCCCGGATCATTATCGCCACCGATGCCGGACGGGAAGGCGAAGTAATTGCCCGTACCATTCTTTTTCAATCGGGGTTTAAAGACAAAGGTCGTCTCATGCGGTTCTGGACCAGCCAGGCCCTGGTACCCCAGGTGGTCCGGGCCACCCTGGAGCAATTAAAGCCCATCACCGACTATGACAGATTATGGCGGGCAGGATATTACCGCCAGGTGTCCGACTGGCTGGTGGGCATGAACCTCACCCGGGCACTCACCGTGCGCCTGGGCGACCTCTTTTCCGTGGGCCGGGTGCAGACCGCCGTGCTGGCTCTTCTGGTGGATCGAAAAAAAGAACGCGAGAACTTTGTACCGAAAACCTTCTGGCTCTTAAAAATATTGTTCAAAGGAGACAAGGGGGAATGGACCGGCCAGTGGTTCAAAAACAAGCAAACCCGCATCACCGAAAAAATCAAGGCAGAAACCCTTCACCGGCAATTAAAGGAAGAAACCGCCCCTGGAACCGTCTTGTCCATAAAAAAAGAGAAAAAAACAGAGCCGCCCCCGCTGCTTTTTTCCCTCACCGATCTTCAACAAGAGGCCAACACCCGCCTGGGATTCCCGGCAAAGAAAACCCTGGCCATTGCCCAAACCCTTTACCAGGACAAAAAATGCCTGTCCTATCCCAGAACCGATTCTCGGGTGCTTGGCACCACCAGCCTGGAACTGGTTAATTCCATTATGGAAAAACTGTCCCCGGCCCATCCGGACATTTTCAACACCGTGGATCATCGTCTGGTGGCTCTTTCCAACAAACGGGTATTCAACGATGCAAAACTAACCGATCACCACGCCCTGATCCCCTTTAAACCCCTTCCCGGGGGGACAAGTCCCGACGAACAGAATCTGTTTGATCTGGTGACACGACGCTTTGCCGCCGCGTTTCATCCCCATTGCCGGTTTGAAAACACCCATGTGATCACCCTTTTTTCCAACGAAACCTTCCAGACCCGGGGAAAGGTGATTCTGGAGCCCGGCTGGCGCACCGTCTATCAGACCGGATTCGGCACCAAAGAAGAGGCCCAGCCCATCCCTGCCCTTGCCCAGGGAGACACAGCCTCTGCAGACAAGATAATCTGCGAGGAAAAACAGACCACCCCGCCACCGGAGTACTCCGATTCCCTCCTGTTAAAGGACATGACCAACCCCGGCAGGTACGTGTCCGAAGAGAACATCAAAAAATTCTATCGGGGGGACATCGGCATCGGCACCCAGTCCACCCGGGCCCAGATCATGGAGACCCTGATCCAGCGAAACTACATTGAGCGATCAGGAAAACGGCTGATCGCAACGGACAAGGGCTGTTATCTCATTGAACAATTGAAAAAATGTCCGGTATCCGGGGTGCTGACATCCCCTGAAGAAACGGCAAGGTGGGAGATGGCCTTAAACGCCATTGCCCTGGGAGAAACCGCCGATGGGCGATTCCTGGCCCACATCAAACAGTTCATCACTGATGCCGTCACCGAACTTAAAACCGCACCCTTTGAAGCCAAACAGTTTGCCGCTGCTTCCACCGCAAAACAGGTGGTGGGAACCTGCCCGGCCTGCGGTAACACCGTGCTGGAACACCAAAAACTATTTGCCTGTGCGACCACCGGATGTGAGTTTGTGATCTGGAAACGCATGGCCGGGAAAAGTATTTCGGCAAAGATGGCCGCCAATCTTCTGACCTACAGGAAATCCGGCCCCTTCAACGGTTTTATTTCCAAAAAGAAAAAGAAATTCTCAGCCACCCTTGTCATCACCCCCAAAGCGGGTAAATGGCAGGTGAGTTTTGATTTTGACACTCAGCAATCCCCCGCCACACCACCGGGGGTGGCTTTTTCTGATTCCATGGACAGACTTGACAATACAGATCATCCGGTCTCCACTACCCCCCGGCTACCTGACAACAACAAATCGTCCAGCTCAAGCCCGAAAAACCTGTCGGAGGGCTGTAAAACACATACCACCTCAACGTCTGATTCACATAAGGACTTCTGCTGCCCCATGTGCAAGGGCAAAATTATTGAAGGCAAAACAGCTTTTGGTTGTGCCAACTGGAGGCCTGAAGCAGGAAACTGCCGCTTTGTGATCTGGAAGGAAATTCTAGGCAGACGTCTCACAGAAAAAAACATCCTAACCCTTGTCCAGGGCAAAAAAACACGGCCATGGGTCTTCAAAAGCCCTGATGGTGATAAATTTAAGGCATCTCTTAAAATGATCTCCACCAACGGCAATCGCTTTGGCCTTCAGGTAATACCCGGTGACCGCGATGTCAACGGCGTTGAAAAAATCATTCCATGTTTACGATAGCAGGTCTGTCCCAGAAGGATACTTATACTCAATGTTATGATGGGATTGATCAAGTCCGAAACTTTGATAAAAAAGGCCCATGCCTATGACCATTGACCCGGCTTTAAATAAAATCCTGTACCACTTGTATGAAACCAACAATGTGGATCTTTCCGGGTACCGACAGACCATGATCCAGGATCACATTTACAAGCGATGTGACGTCACCAGGTGTAAAGACAATTATGATTATTTAATCTACCTCCAAAACAATACACATGAAGCCCATGTACTGATTGATTCACTGACCATCAATGTAAGCTGGTTCTTTCGAAATCCCTTAACCTTTGAATATATTGCAAATCATATCCTTCCGGTTCTTGCCCATGAAAAAGTAACAGATAAAACCCTTTCCCTGCGCATCTGGTCCAACGGCTGCGCCATGGGAGAAGAACCCTATTCCATGGCCATTTTAATCAATGAACTGTGTGAAAACACCCAAAAAAAATTAGATACCACCATCTTTGCCACGGACATTGACCGGACTGTTTTAGCAAAAGCCAGGCAGGGCATCTACGAATTTGAAAGCATTAAAGATGTTAAATACCGACTGTTAAAAAAATTTTTCTCCATGCAGGGCAATTTCTTCCGCCTGAATGCGAAAATAAAAGAAAGAGTGTTCTTTTCACCCTATGATATCCTGAATAAAAACAGTTACGCTCCTCCGGAAAGCGTTTTCGGGGGCTTTGACATGGTTTTATGCCGAAACCTCATGATTTATTTCAACGCGGCCTACCAGGAAAAAATATGTAATAAACTGCATAAATCATTGACTAAAAATGGATATCTGATATTAGGAGAAGCAGAGAGGCCTGCTGAAACCTACCGGAAATATTTCAAAAAGGTAAATGAATGCTGTCATATTTATCAAAAAATTCAGTAAATCCCTTCAGGTTCAAAAGCATTAAAGCAAAGCTGCTTTTCTGGTTTCTTGTTATGGGAATGCTGCCCTTGATCATCGGCATCACCATCACCTGGAACCAGCAGATCCGATCCATAAAAAAAGAAAGCATAAGTAAACTTGTGGCCATCCGAAACCTTAAAACCAGACAAGTGGAAGCCTGGCTGGACACAAGAATCGCAGACATTAAAACAGCATCCTGTGACAATGAACTGGTTCAACTGGAAAACCTCCTGCTTAAAAAAAAAAAAGACCCGGAGGACATGGAAAGCCTTCAAAATATCAGACGCATGCTCATTCGCTTCGTTGAAAATTATGGCGCCTATGAAGAGCTATTAATTCTGAACCCCCGCACCGGTAATGTTGAGATTTCCACAAGTCACTATACCCGACATATAGACAACTCCCGGGAAACATACTTCACCCAACCCATGACCACCCGGAAATTATTCATAAAAGATATCCATGAATCCAAATTATCAGGAAAAAAAACCCTGACTTTTTCCATGCCCATCTTCTGCGCAAAACACAATCAGGAGCACATTGTGGGGATAATGGTGGCAAGCATAGACCTTAAAAACTCCCTTTACAGCCTTCTGGGAGACCGGGTGGGACTTGGCAGAACCGGAGAGTCTTTGATCATAAATGGAGACAGTCTGGCCTTAAGCGAATTGCGCTGGCATGAAGATGCCCCTCTGGACCTTAAGATTCTGGCAACCCCTGCACGCAACGCTTCCCAGGGAAAAAGCGGTGTTATTGAAAGCCTGGACTATCGCGGTGAGGCGGTACTGGCATCCTACAGCCATATTCCCAAGGTGGGCTGGGGGCTTGTGGTAAAACAGGATCTGGCAGAGCTTCACGCCCCCATCAGGGAATTGATGACCAATTTCATCCTGCTTGGTCTGGGGGTTTTGATGGCCATTTTCATCATTGCCATTGTAACGGCAAGGGCCATTGCAACCCCCATCATTGAAATGGCTGCAACCGCGACAAAAATCAAACAGGGAGATCTTTCCGCCAGGAATCATATTTTTTCCGGGCCCAATGAGCTTGTCACGCTTTCAGAAACCGTCAACGCCATGGCAGTGGCCCTGGAATCCCAGGTGGCACTGCGGCAGATCAACGATGGGATCACCCGTGTCATGGTGGACAGCCGGGATCTGGAGACCTTCAGATTCGATATCTTAAAAAAGCTGATCACCGTCACGGACTCCCAGATGGGCGTTTATTTTCTGCTGAACCAGAAAACACGTCAATATGAAGCCTTTGCCAGCATCGGCATCATGGCGGAGCGCTTAAAACCCTTTGATGCAGACAGTCTTGAAGGAGAGACCGGCTGGCTGATCAATGAAGGGAAAATAAGCTTTTTAAAAGACATTCCCCAGGACAACCTCTTTCAATTCAGAACCTTCACCGGCACCCTGCCGCCCCGTGAGATAATCTCCATCCCTCTGTCAATAAACGACACCGTCGTCGGTATTATCTCTCTTGCCAGCGTCAAACCTTATGGCAGTCAAGCCACGGCCGTGATGGAGCAACCCTGGACCACGGGGCTGTCAACGGCATTGTCCAACATGATTGCCAATGCAGAAACGGCAAGGCTTGCCGCAGAACTTCAGTCATCCAATCAGGAACTCCAGGCCCAGGCAGAAGAAATGGCACTCCAGGCCCGGGAACTCCAGCAGACCACCGAAGAATTACAGCAGCAAAACCAGGCTCTGGAGATACAAAGAGAAAAGGTTCAGGAAGCCAACAGGCTTAAAAACGAATTTTTGTCCAACATGAGCCACGAACTGAGAACCCCGCTGAACTCGGTGATGGCTCTGTCCAGGGTGCTCTTAATGCAGACAAAGGACACCCTTTCTGCCGAAGAATTAAACTACCTTGAAATCATCGAAAGAAACGGTAAAAATCTTCTGTCACTGATCAATGACATCCTTGATCTGGCCAAAATTGAATCCGGAAAAATGGAAGTGATTTCCAGGCATATTCACATCGAAGAAACCATTGAAAATATCATGGAAAGGCTGGAACCCCTTGCCCGGGAAAAAGGAATAAAAATTGAGGAAAATATTGACCGGGATCTTCCTGCCATTACCTGTGATGGAAACAGGCTGCACCAGGTTCTCCAGAATATCATGGGCAATGCCGTAAAATTCACCTCCCGGGGAGGCGTGACGGTATCCGCCTGGCATGACCGGAACACCATATATGTAAGGGTATCCGACACCGGCATCGGCATTGCCCCCAAGGAACTACCACATATATTTGAAGAATTCCGTCAGGTGGACGGTACTGCGTCAAGATCCTATGAAGGCACTGGCCTGGGGCTTGCCATTGCCTATAAAACCGCTCAGCTGCTGGGGGGAGATATATCGGTGGAAAGCACCCTGGGCAAGGGCTCCATCTTTACATTTCACTTTCCTGTTCACACCAACGACACACCAGAACCGCCCCAGGTGTCTCCCCGGCCAAGGGTGCAAAAGCAAGACTTTCCGACACTGAAATCAACACCTCCCTGTTACCGGCTGTCCCCTGAGAACAATACCAAAAGACTTCTGGTGGTGGAAGACAATGAATCTGCAGTGATTCAAATAAAAATGATTCTTGAAAAAGCCGGATATCATGTGGATATTGCCACCAGCGGTCAACAGGCCCTGAATTACATTGCAGGCACCATCCCGGATGGCATTATTCTGGATCTGATGATGCCGGGCATTGACGGATTTGAGGTGCTGGAAAAAATGAGAAACACCCGGGCCACCGCCGGTATTCCCGTTCTCATCCTCACGGCAAGGGATCTCACCCCCGAAGACCTGAACAAATTAACATCCAATAACGTCCAGCAGCTGGTACAGAAAGGAGACATCGACGTCCAGGGGTTGCTTGGAAAAATAAAGTCCATGCTGGGCGAACCCAAGGAAGAAGCTTCAAAAGATGTCATATCCCCTGACCTGGGTCAACCATCTGTGCCTTTGGGAAAAGCCTCCCAGGCCATGATCCTGCCGAACATGAAAAAACAAAAACACCTGAGGGAAAAACCCACGGTGCTCATTGTGGAA
This sequence comes from Desulfocicer niacini, assembly GCF_054657595.1. Taxonomy (NCBI): domain Bacteria; kingdom Pseudomonadati; phylum Thermodesulfobacteriota; class Desulfobacteria; order Desulfobacterales; family Desulfobacteraceae; genus Desulfocicer; species Desulfocicer niacini. The sequence goes on along the minus strand of NZ_BAAHYK010000054.1, from coordinate 12,000 downwards.
GACAATCTCGACAACATGATCACCCTGAAAGCAATCCTTGGAACACAATATGCCATACAGGAGGCAGCAAATGGCAAACAGGGCCTGGATCTGGCCCTGACCGCACTGCCGGACCTAATTCTGCTTGATATATCCCTGCCGGAAATGGACGGATATGGCGTTGTTGAGGTATTAAAAAAACAAGACCTTACAAGACACATTCCTGTCATTGCCCTGACGGCCCATGCCATGAAGGGAGACAGACAAAAAATAATGGACGCCGGCTGTGATGATTACATTTCCAAACCCGTAGATCCGGAAACCCTCATGCCACGCATTGAAAAATGGATGAACTATGCCCAGAATATTAGCAATTGATGATAAAGAAGACAACCTGATCAGCCTTTCTGCCGTATTAAAATTCATGATTCCCGGCTGTGAGGTGATCACTGCAACCTCGGGACCGGAAGGCATCGGGCAAGCAGAAAGGCAGCAGCCGGACACCATCCTGCTGGACATTAAAATGCCGAACATGGACGGATATGAAGTGTGCCAAATTTTAAAAAGCAAGCCAGCCACAAACCATATTCCAGTTATCATGATTTCTGCCATCCGTACGGAATCAAAGGACCTTGTCAAGGGCCTGGACTCCGGTGCGGATGTCTACCTGGCCAAACCCATTGATGAATACGTTCTCACAGCCCAGGTGAAAACCGCCCTCAGGGTAAAGGCGGCAGAGGACAGCCTGCGTCGCCAGAAACAGGATCTGGAGGCGGTGGTCCAGAACCGGACCATCGAGCTGATCCAGACCAACCAGCAGCTGCGCAAAGAAATTGAACAGCATGAACAGGAAAAGGAAAAAAACCGAAAGCTTGAATCACAACTGCGGCAATCCCAAAAAATGGAGGCCATCGGTACCCTGGCCGGGGGCATTGCCCATGATTTTAACAACATCCTTTTTCCGGTTTTCGGCTACACCCAGATGCTGCTTGAAGATACCCCGGAAGAAGGGCCGCTGCGCCACGGATTAAACCAGATCATGGCCGGGGCCGAACGGGCCCGGGATCTGGTCCAGCAGATCCTCACCGTCAGCCGTCGCCAGGAGCAGGTCACAAGACCGCTGCAACCCCACCTCATCATCAAGGAAGTGCTGAACCTGACCCGCTCCTCTCTGCCCGCCACCATCAAGATAAACCAGAATATTGATCCCCAAAGCGGCATGATCATGGCCGATCCCACCCAAATTCACCAGATTGCCATGAATCTTATCACCAATGCATTCCAGGCCATGGCAGACACCGGCGGGGAACTTTCCGTCACGTTAAAACCCATTGAGCTAAAAATGTCTGAACTCAAGCCCGTTGCGCTGAACCCCGCAGACATGACACCCGGAGCCTACATCTGTCTGACGGTTCAAGACACCGGCCCCGGCATGGATAAAGACATCCAGGAACGCATATTTGATCCCTATTTCACCACCAAAGAAAAAGGACGGGGGACCGGGCTTGGCCTCTCCATTGTGAACGGCATCGTCCAGAGTCACAGAGGGCAGATACAGGTATCGAGCCAACCCGGCCATGGGACTGAGTTCAAGGTTTTTCTGCCCAGCATCAAAAAGGTAAAAATCGATTCAGTAAAAGAGCCTCCCACACTGCAGCGAGGAAACGAGCGAATACTGCTTGTGGATGACCAGGAAATGATCATAAGTATGGAAAAGCAAATGCTCACTCATCTGGGCTACCGGGTCATCACCTGCAGCACCCCGGCGGAGGCCCTGAAACTGTTCTGCGCCAACCCCCATGACTTTGATCTTGTGATTACGGATCTTACCATGCCCGGCATGACCGGCGACACAATGGCCGTGCAAATACTTGCCATCCGGGAAGATATCCCCATTATTCTCAACACAGGATTCAGCGAATCCATAACCCAGGAGAAGGCAAAAGCACTGGGTATCAAAGAATTATTAATGAAACCGGTAACCATGGATCTGCTGGCAAGAACCCTTCGACGCGTCCTTGACAACTCTTTTTCAGGAGGTAAAGCCCATGAAGTATCAGTGCATCATTTATGAAAAAAAAGAGACAATCGGTGTCATCAAACTCAACAGACCCCGGGTACTAAATGCCATGAACCGCCAACTCTGGCTGGAAATGCTGGAGGTGCTGGAGGCAGCCCGGGGGGATAAAGCGGTGAAGGCCCTTATTTTTACAGGCGAAGGACGGGCCTTTTCCACCGGGGCGGATCTGAAGGATTCCAGAGACAGAAGCATTGAAGATTACAGAATCTACCTGGAATCGCTGCAAGAGGCTTCCCGAAAAATCATCCGATTTGAAAAGCCCACCATTGCCGCCATAAACGGGTATGCCCTGGGTTCCGGATACGAACTGGCCCTGGCCTGCGACATCCGCATTGCCGCCAGGGATGCCCTGATAGGATCACCCGAGGCGAGGGTAACCTCATCTGTCACAGGTGGTGCCTTCCGGCTGGTGCAGGATCTGGTGGGGCCGGGAAAGGCAAGGGAACTTCTTTTCACCGCCGAAAACATCACCGGTGAAGAAGCTGCTGCCATAGGCCTTGTGAACAAATCCGTTAATCCTGAAGATCTGATGAATGAGGCTTTTAACATGGCGACAAAAATTGTGGCCAATTCTGCATTTTCCTTGAAACTCATCAAAAAAGGTTTTCTCATGGCCCAGGGAGAAATCAGCCTTGAAGCCCTCATGGATTACGAGGTGGAAGCCTGTCTGGCCTGCGTTTCCACCAGGGAAAGAGATCAATCATTGGCAAATTTTGAACAACGGAAAAAACAATGATGGACCTGATGGAGCAGGGGCCAGGCTTGCGTCATGGACATTATCCATGATGCTTGGGCTCCGCAGCGGGTTGGGTGGATAACGCCAATAAGACAAGGCAGACCCCGTTCTCGTAAAATCTGCAAACACAAACCGGAACCATCACGTAAAAGGGAATACAGATATGCTTGATAACGTACTCAACGCCAGATCCGTTGCCATTGTCGGCGCCTCAAAGAATAAGACCAAACGTGGATTCCAGGCCATTAAAACCCTCCAGCAAGAAGGGTTTGAAGGCGAAATTTATCCCATTAATCCCAAAGAAGACATTATTTCCGGCTTAAAATGTTATAAAAGCATCACGGAAATTGAGGAACCGGTTGACCTGGCCTTGATTACCACCCCGGCCCGCACCATTCCCGATATCTTAAAACAATGCGGGGAAAAAAACGTGGCAGGGGCGGTTATAATCGCCGGGGGATTCCGGGAACTTGGCGATAAAGGCAAGGCCCTGGAAAAAGAGATGGTACAAACAGCCAGGGAAACCGGTGTACGATTAATAGGGCCCAACACATCCGGTATTATTAACCTTAAAAGTCATATGAATCTTGCGGGAATCCCCAATGTGCCCAGGGGAAAAATCGCCTTGGTGTGCCAAAGCGGGAACATGGCCCTGACCCTGATCACCGAAGCCACAATTAGAAAGCATGAAGGCTTCACCTATTATGTGGGAGTGGGCAATGAATCGGACATAAAATTCCATGAATACCTTGAATTTTTCAGAAATGACCCGGAAACAAAAGCCATTCTCATGTATGTTGAGGGGATGAGTGAGGGTCGAAAATTTCTCCAAGAAGCCCATAAAACAAGCATTCACAAACCCATTATTCTTTTAAAGAGCGGGCGATCCGCCACCGGTAAAAAATCCGCAGGCTCCCACACAGGCTCCCTTGCAGGGATGAATGAGGTGGCAAAGCCCGCTTATGAACGGGCCGGAATCATCGTCATTGAAAATTCAGATGAACTCTTTCCCGTGGCCAATACCCTGGCCAGCCAGCCGGCCATAAAAAACAACGCCATCGCCATTCTTGCCGACGGTGGCGGCCATGCCACCATCGGGGCCGATCTTCTATCTGATTACGGCATTGACCTGCCGGAACTGACCGACCACACAAGGAAGCGGCTGCGGGCCATCTTGCCGGAAGCGGCATCGGTGCTTAATCCTGTTGATGTGGCAGGGGGTACAGACTCCGATCCCAGCCTGTTTGCCGATTGCGCCAAAATTATTTTAAATGACCCCAATGTGGGAGGGCTTCTCATTGTGGGCCTTTTTGGTGGATACGGAATCAGGTTTGAAGAAAGTCTGGCCATAGGAGAAGAGGCCGCCGCCCACCAGTTGGGAGTAATGGTGAAAAAAAAGAAAAAACCCATCATTGTTCATTCCCTTTACAGCGCCTACGACTCCCATGCCCTGGACCTGTTGCGCCACTATAATATTCCGGTACACGATTCTCTGGACGTATCTTGCAAGTGTGTGGCCAGCCTGTGCAAATATGGTAATTATCTAAAATCCTACCATGCCATCACCAGTTTTGTATTAAACTGGCATGCCAAGGCAAAAAAAACCGGGCAACAGATCATTGCCAATGCCCTGAAAGAAAATCGCCATGTACTTCTGGAAAACGAGGCCAAACAGTTAATTAAACTCCATGGTGCCCCCACCTCTGTGGGACATATGGCGAAAAATGAAACAGAGGCATGGAACATCGCAAAACGCATACCAGGCAAAGTGGTGATGAAAATTGTTTCACCGGATATTCTTCACAAAAGTGATGCCTGCGGCGTAAAATTAAACCTGAAATCCGAAGAAGAGGTAAAAAAAGCCTTCCGGGAAATCGTTGAAAATGCAGAAAATTATCGCCCAGGTGCGGATATCAGGGGGATACTTGTGACCCCCATGGCACAAAAAGGCCTTGAAATCATCATCGGCACCAAGATTGACGAACAATTCGGCCCTGTGATAATGTACGGCCTTGGGGGCATCATGGTGGAAATCATGAAAGATGTAACCTTCTGGGTACTGCCCGTCTCCCCTACCTCATGTAAGAAAATGATAGAAGACACCCGTTCTGCCGTGCTTCTGGACGGTGTCCGGGGACAAAAGGGATATGACAAGAAATCGCTTAAAAAACTTATATCCATGTGCTCAGAGCTTATTGAAGCCTATCCGGAAATAAAAGAAATGGATTTGAACCCCGTCATTCTCCATGAAAAGGGCCTGGATGTCGTTGATGCCAGGATTATTTTAAACACTTAACAGGAGGTCAAAATGAAGAAATCTTTACTCTTAACCACCGCCCTTGTCTTTGCACTGACACTTATTCTGGGAACCGGTATCACGGCCCAGGCGAAAACCACCTTTGTCACCATCGGAACCGGTGGCATCACCGGTGTATATTATCCCACCGGTGGTGCCATCGCTAAAATCGTTAACAAAAAGCGAAAAGAATACGGCATCCGGTGTACGGTGGAGTCCACCGGGGGGTCTGTGTTTAATATCAACTCAATTTTGTCTGGAGACCTTGATTTCGGTGTTGCCCAGTCCGATCGCCAGTACCAGGCGGTAAAAGGGATTGCCGATTGGAAAGAAAAAGGTCCCCAGAAAGATCTGAGGGCGGTGTTTTCCATCCATGCGGAAACCGTTGACCTCATTGCCGCTGTGGATGCAGACATCAACAGTTTTGAAGACCTTAAAGGCAAACGGGTCAATATTGGCAACGTGGGTTCGGGATATCGCCAAAATGCCATTGACGCCCTCACCGCCAACGGCCTTAACTGGGAAACCGATTTCCATGCAGAAAGCCTTAAGGCCGCCGAGGCCCCGGGACTGATCCAGGATGGCAGAATTGATGCAGCATTCTATACCGTGGGACATCCTTCCGGATACTACAAGGAAGCCACCTCCGGCGTACGAAAAGTTAAATTTATCCCCATTTTAAATATTGACACTCTGCTTGAAAAATACCCCTACTATGCCAAGGCTGCCACCTTGATGAAAAATTATCCGGGCGCTGCCAACAAAGAACAATCCGTTCCCACATTTGGGGTCAAGGCGACGTTTGTAACCTCCGCCGCTGTTTCCGAAGATGTGGTTTATGCCATCACCAAAGAGGTGTTTGATAATTTTGAAGCCTTTACCAAACTGCATCCGGCCTATGCAGGGCTAACCAAGGAAGCCATGCTGACAGGGCTTTCCGCCCCCATTCATCCTGGTGCCATGAAATACTACAAAGAAGCTGGCCTGAAATAGCATATTGATAATAACCACCATGGCAGTTGCGCCCTTTTCATTTTTGGGGGAACAACTGCCGGATGGATGAAAAATATGAACGATATTGAAATTCAGGAAAAAGAAGAAGGTCTAAAACTGGCCAGAAAAATGGCCCAGGAAGAGGAGGGTATCACAAGAAGACCCAAGGGTGCTGCAAAATGGGTCATCCCCACCATTGCCGTTATCTGGAGCCTGTTTCAACTGTCCATCGCCAGCTGGCTCATCCTTGATTCCACGTATATACGGGCCATTCATCTGGGATTTGCCCTGCTGATTGTGTTTTTGAATTATCCTGTTTTCAGGAAAAAAAAACCGGGATTAGGATTTTTGTCCACCACCCGCAGAATCCCATTGTTTGATTATCTCACAGCCATTACGGCATGCTTTGCCGCCCTCTACATTGTCCTTGATTTTGAGGGTATCACCCTTAGATACGGTGCACCCATCCAACGCGATATTATTGTTGGCATTGCACTTACGCTTTTGCTCCTGGAGGCTGCCAGACGGGTCATCGGCCCTGCCCTTCCCATCATTGCCATATGTTTTTGCGTGTATGCCTTTTTCGGCCCCTACATGCCGGACCTCATCGCATTTAAGGGCACCTCCTTAAATCGCTTTGTGGGACAGATGACCATGTCCACAGAAGGCATTTACGGTATTCCCCTGGATGTCTCCGCCACCATTGTCTTTCTCTTTGTTCTCTTTGGTGCCATGCTGGACAAGGCCGGGGCCGGACATTATTTTATCCAGCTGGCCTTAAGTCTTCTGGGAGGATTTAAAGGGGGACCTGCCAAGGCTGCTGTGCTTGGCAGTGGCCTCACCGGCATGGTATCGGGCTCCAGCATTGCCAACATCGTTACCACCGGTACCTTCACCATCCCCATGATGAAAAAAGTGGGATATCCCCCCACCAAGGCGGCTGCCATTGAAGTGGCTGCCAGCACCGACGGTCAACTGGCCCCCCCCATCATGGGGGCTGCGGCATTCATCATTGCAGAATATGTCAATGTTCCCTATGTGGAAGTAATCAAGGCCGCAGCCATTCCGGCCTTTGCCTCCTATGCAGCTCTATTTTACATCACCCACATTGAAGCATCCAAACTGGGTTTAAGGGGGATGCCAAAGGAAGAACTGCCTGCCTTTTTTAAAACCTTTGTCGGGGGCCTGCATTTCATGCTCCCCATTGCACTGCTGCTCTATGAACTGGTGGTGGTACGACACTCCCCTGAACTTGCGGCATTCCATGCCATCTGGGTCATGGGGTTGATCATGCTTTTTCAAGAACCCCTTAAAGCATACCTGGCAAAAAAGCCCATGGGAGCGGCCATGCGCCAGGCCGTCAATAATATATTTGCCGCCCTGGCCTCGGGTGCCCGCAACATGGTGTCCGTGGCCCTGGCAACAGCGGCGGCGGGAATCATCGTGGGTGTTGTGGCACTGGGATTGGGGGGGCTGATCACGGAAATCATTGATGTCATCTCCATGGGCAATATTTATATCATGCTCATCATCACGGCCCTTGCAAGTCTAATCATCGGCATGGGCCTTCCCACCACGGCCACCTACATTGTCATGGCATCCTTAACTGCCCCGGCCATTGTGGCCATTGCCGGTTACCAGGAGTGGTTTGTGCCGCTAATGGCGGCCCATCTCTTCTGCTTTTATTTCGGCATCCTGGCAGATGATACCCCCCCTGTGGGCCTTGCGGCCTATGCGGCAGCGGCCATTGCCAAATCGCCGCCCATTGCCACGGGGCTTCAGGGGTTCATGTATGATATCAGAACGGCCATCCTGCCGTTCATGTTTATTTTCAATTCAGATCTGATCCTGCATGATATTTCCTCATGGCCCCAGGCTCTTTTAATTTTTTTCATGGCCTGCATTGGCAATTTTGCCTTTGCATCTGCCACCCAGGGATGGTTTGTGGCAAAAAACAAAATCTGGGAAATCCCATTGTTTTTAACTGTCACCATATGCGCCATGCGCCCCGATGCCATTGCCTCCCTGGTAGGATTACCCCATGACCAGCGCTACTATATCTATCCCGTTGCCCTGATCATTTTCGGCATACTGTATCTGTTACAGAAACCCCGGATGCCCCGGAAAGGTGCAAAAAATACCCGGGAAGCCTTTGAAAATCCTTAACAATAAAGGCCATGGCTTGCCCGGAAGCAGTAGATTGTCCCGGCCGGGGGGACTGTGAATGTGCCCCCGGCTCCGACAATTACGCCTGACTACGAATGATGCTGACGAAAAGCGGATTACCTGATTTCCCATGAGAATGATTGGAAAAATTTTAAATTTTATAATATAATCAACCAATGTGTACTCAATCTGGAACTGAAAACGGTATTCAAAGGGTTGGTTTATGAAAGAAATCAAATTATTTTACATATCTCTTTTTGCCTGCACCATGAGTTTAATGGGATGCGGATTGGAAATCCCCCATGAAACAACCCAACGGCCCTTTCTCACGGCTTCATACGTCCTGCAATCTCATTTTTCCATGCCCGGCCCTGCGTTTGTCTTTGATGTGGGTCCTGACGGTCGATTAATGGGTATTTCTGACAATGAGGCCTTGAAGGAAACAACACCGGGTAGCCGGGTTTTTTATAATATGGGCGCCCTTCCCGGCCTGAAATCCAGTCCCTTTGGAGCCTTATTTTTCAAGGTATCCCCCGATGGCAGCCAGTTTGCAGTGGGTGACGGGAATGGCAAAATAGGCATTTTCAACATGACCGACCTGTCAGGACACTGGTTGACCATGCCCCACTTTGATGCTGAATGGGCGGATAACACACGCCTGGCCATCACCCATGGAGAATTCGGGGAACCCAGCCAGGTTTCCTGTGTGAATGTTGACCATCACAAGGCAAAACCTGAAATTATCATCGGGAACATCGGCGGCGCTCCGGCAGGCATAGCCTTTGACGATCAGGGAAATCTGTTTACCGGCAATGGTTTTAAAACCGCAGGCCCCAGCGGCACCGGGACCATCAAATACTTTCCCCGGAGCCTGTGGCAATCAGCCATGGCATCCCGGACCTCCCTGGACTTTGAAACCCAGGGCCAGGTCATTGTGGATATTTTATCTGCATCTTCCCTGGGCTTTGATGACCAGGGAAATCTTCATGTGGGGGGAAGTGATGCCTTTGCAGAAGGAAAAGATATCAACTTTGCCGCCATTATTACCCGGGATGCACTGAATAATGCCATGGTCAGCAACTCCCCCATAGATCCATCCAATGCCCGGGCTGTTCAACGTCTCGATCCGGATACAGAAAATGCCACCAGCCGTTACGGCCTTCAATTCAACCCTGTGAGCCATGAGCTGTATCTTTCCAGCAATACCACCATTTATGTCTGTCAGGCCGGGAATGCCTCCGATCTAAAGACATCCTCTGCCCCTGCTCCCCACAAGCAACACATTTCCCCCAAGCCTGCTTTACATCCCAGATTCCCCGGGACTATTCGGCTGATGACCTACAATGTAGGTGGTAATTTCATGGCCAATGCCCGTCTGGATGACGCCTTTGCAAGAATATTTTCCCATGTTTCCCCGGATATCCTTATTTTGCAGGAATTCACCACCACCATGGCCTTTCTATTACCCGGTCGCCTGGAAAGTATCCTCGGAGGAACCTGGTATATCTTCGGGGGCATGAAATCCGGAATTTATCAAACCATGATCGCATCAAGGTATCCCCTTACACTCACCTCCCAGGATACCCTGCCACCATCGGATATCAGAGGCATCACAGGTGCCTTGGTGAATCTGCCCCGGGAAGAATTTTCCGCAGACATGTATCTCATGGGATTTCATCTGCAATGCTGTGATTCCAAAGAGTTTCTTGCCCAGCGTCAGCGCAGTGCCGATGCCGCCATGGCCTGGATCAGGGATGCAAAAACAATGGGAGGGCAGATCTGTCTGCCGTTGCAAACCCCCATTATTATGGCCGGGGACTTCAATTTTGTCGGGGAACCTGGCCCTGAAAACACCTTTATCACAGGAAATATCAAAAATGAATCCTTGTTCGGACCGGATATAAAGCCGGACTGGGACAACTCAGACTTAAAGGATCTGCATCCCGAAGATCCCAATACGGGCAAGATCAACACCTGGCCGGGTTCCACAAAGAATCCCGATATCCGCTATGACCGCTTTTATTATACGGATAGCACTCTTCCCTCTGTGCGGGGGTTTATTCTGAACACCCTTAATTTCAACGACGAACAGCTGATTCAGGCCGGGGTCCAGAAGGGGGACACCGTTTTTGCATCGGATCATCTGCCCGTTGTCATGGAAATTCGATTTCCGTAGCCACCTAAATTTTATTAACACAACTCTAGAGATGGGAATATCCCGCCAAACACAAAACCGGGATTGATCACAACATGGGCCACTTTGGGGTGGCCAAACCTTCTCCAAAGGATAAGGACACATGAAAAATGGGATATAAAGGCCGGGATGTTGAAGTAAGCATGCTGGAACAGGGGCTTTGCCTTGTGGTGGCCTGTGATTCCTGCGGTGGCATTGGGGAAAAGGATCTGGACCTCTTAAGAGTACCACACCGGCTGGTGGGACAATTAACGGCCCGGGTGGCTCTTATGGAAATACTATGCACAGGGGCTGTTCCCAGAATCATGACCGTGGCAATATCAGCAGAGCCTGAACCCACCGGCAGACAGATTCTTAACGGGGTGCGGGCCGAACTTGAGATGGCCGGATTTAAGGATCTTTGCCTGGCCATAAGCACGGAAAAAAATTTTGTCCCCTCCCAGACCGGCCTGGGCATCGGCCTGACCGGCACATGCCTGCTTGAGAATTTAAAAATTGCGCTGTCCAGGCCCGGGGATTTGGTCTACTGCCTGGGAAGCCCCCGGGTGGGGCAAGAGGTGGCCCAGGCCCCGGCATCCAGCATCATCGGGACAAATCATATTCGGGCTCTTTTGGCCTATCACGAAATCCATGATATTGTCCCCATTGGATCACGGGGTATCCTGGCCGAAGCCGATGAACTGGCCAGGCATACCGGGTCACGATTTTTGCCTGACCCGGTGACAGAACCGGATCTGAATAAATCTGCCGGCCCTTCCACCTGTGCTCTTTTTACCTGTGCACCGGATGTCCTGCCCGAAATTCAGGACGGCCTGCCCCTGACCCGGGTGGGAACTCTGACTGCCCTTGAAGCTGATAACGACCCTGTGGACCAACGATGCAACAAATAATAAAAACGCGGGGTTGTTCATAGCAGCGACCCATCATAACTGTTGGGCCAATGGGGCAGGATTTCCTGAACCCCGTGCCGAATATACAGTAACTATTTTTCCATAAACCATTAAGGAATTTTACATGTCAACAACCATACCAGATCGGAAAGGCGATCTGAACACCCATACCCTGCCTGTTAAGCGTATTGCCTATATGGCGGTTTTTATTGCTCTTAGTGCCGTTGGTGCCATGATCAAAATCCCCAGTCCCGTGGGGAGCATCGGTCTGGACTCGGCACCGGGATATTTCTGCGGCCTGGCATTTGGTTATGTGGAAGGAATCTGCGTTATTTTCATGGGGCATCTCATCACCTCCGGGGTTATGGGATTTCCCCTGGGAATTCCCATTCATTTTTTCATTGCCCTACAGCTTGCGGTGTGGGTGGCTGCCTTTACCTGGGTAAACCGGCAATTTGGAGCTATTCCTGGTGCCGTCATGGCCGTTTTATTAAACGGAGTTGTCTCTGCCTTTACCATGGCCTTGGTCGGGGGTATGGGAGCCGTCCTTGGCACCATGCCATTTTTAATTATCGGGTCCCTTGTCAATGTAGCCATTGCCGTTATTTCTCACCGGATGGTTCATGCCGGAAAATTGGTATAACTCACATGGCTGTGAACACCAGC